>NZ_JBIRJC010000004.1:106001-356187 GCF_044329365.1 Kitasatospora sp. NPDC017646
GAGGTGGGCGCATGAGCGAGCACAGCGAGCGAGTCATCAGCAGGTGCGGGTCCCGCGAAGCGGCCGCCGAGCGCAGCGAGGTGGGCGCATGAGCGAGCACAGCGAGCGAGTCATCAGCAGGTGCGGGTCCCGCGAAGCGGCCGCCGAGCGCAGCGAGGTGGGCGCATGAGCGGCCCCATCCGACTCGTGCCGGACGAGGGCGGCCCCGAGCGGACGATGCAGCTGCGCACCCTGCCGCTGAAGCGCCGCCGCCCCGCCCCGGCCGCCGAGCCCGACCCCGCCGAGCAGCTCGGCCTCTCCGACGACCCGTTGGACGAACTCGCCGAGCGCCTGCACGACATCTGCGCCGACGCCGTCCACCCGTACGAGATCGCGGCCTTCCTGGAGTCCGACGGCCTCTCCGACGAGCAGGCCGCCCTGCTGTACGGCCGCCCCGACGCCTTCACCGTCGCCGAGGAGCTGTTCGAGAAGGTCGAGCGCCGCTACCCCGGCCCGAGCTCCGAGTTCGCCAACCCCTGGCGGGCCGACCCCTGGCGCTGCGTGGTGCGCGGCCTGGTGTTCGCCCTGCCCGGGCTCGGTTACCTGCTCGGCGCCAACCTGTTCGCGACCACCCGGATGCGCTTCGGCCTGCCCTCGGGCATGCTCGCGCTGTCCATCGCCACGCTGGTCAGCTGGGGCTTCAACCAGGCGCTGGCGCACCGCGCGTACCGCTGGCTGGGTCGGCTGCGCCGCCGGGAGGCCGCGGTCTGCCTGGCGATCGGCGCGCCGATCGGCGCGCTGCTGGCCTCCGCCGCCGCGTACGTGGTCGGCGGGCCGCTCGGCGCCCTGTGGTTCGCCGCCGGGCAGTCCTGCTACCTGGGCGCGGCCACCGCGCTGCTGGTGCTCGGGCGGGAGAAGTTCCTGCTGCTGGCGCTGGCCCCGGCCTCGGTCGGCGCGGGCGTGGTGCTGGCGGTCGACGTCCCGGAGCTGGTCCGTACGGTGGTGCTGCTCGCCTCGGTGGCGCTGGCGGTCGGTCTGGCCGTCCGGGAGCTGCTGGTCGCGGCCCGCGGCGGCGAACGGGACGGCGTGGAGCTGAAGCTGCCGATCCGCCAGGAGGTCCCGCACCTGCTGTTCGGACTGGCCTGCGGCGCGCTCACGCTGATCGCCGGTCTCGGCGAGACCGTCCACCAGGCCGTGCACGCGGCCTCCCACGTCGTGCACGCCCACCCCGGGCACGCCCACGCCGTGGCCGAGGTGAGGACCACCCCCACGGGCCCGGCCATGATCGCGCTGACGCTCAGTCTCGGCCTCGCCGAGTGGCTGCTGTTCCGCTACCGGGCGATGGCCGTGGCCGCACTGCGCACGAGCCACACCACCGGGCAGTTCACCCGCCGCACCGGCGGGATCCTGCTCGGCTGCCTCTTCATCTACCTCACCACCGTGGCCGCGCTGGACGCCGCCGCGACCGTGCTGTGGCCGGGCGCCCCGTCGCTCGGTGTGCCGCAGCTCGGCGCGATGCTGCTCCTGGGCGGCTCGCTCTGGCTGGCGCTGCTGCTGAACGCCTTCGGGTTCAGCTGGAGCACCGCCCTCATCTGTCTGGCCGCCGCGGTCGCCGAGAGCGTCGGGCTGCTGACCGGTGCGGACCCGATCGTCCTGCAGCTGATCGGCTGCGGGGCGGCCGCACTCGTCCTCACCGCCACCGCCGGGCCCGCGCTCGGCCGCACCACCCAACACCGCTGACACCTCAGCTCCGCTGAAGGGCCAGCCTCCACCGAGAACACCACCGGCCGGCTGTCACGGGACGTCCGGCCGCTCCCGAAATCGAGAAAGCGAATCCGCATGAGCAGCGTCGCGGTTACCGGAGCCGAGGGCTTCATCGGCTCCCACCTCGTCGAGACCCTGGTCGCCGACGGGCACCACGTCCGCGCGATGGTCCAGTACAACTCCTTCTCCTCCTTCGGCTGGCTGGAGACCCTGCCCCAGGAGGTGCTGGACTCGGTCGAGATCGTCCTCGGCGACGTCCGGGACCCGGGCTCGGTCAACGGCCTGGTCAAGGGCACCGAGGCGGTCTACCACCTGGCCGCCCTGATCGCGATCCCGTACTCCTACCGCGCCCCCCACTCGTACGTGGACACCAACGTCACCGGCACCCTGAACGTGCTGGAGGCGGTGCGCCACCTGGAGATCCCGCGCCTGGTGCACACCTCCACCAGCGAGACCTACGGCACCGCGCAGACCGTGCCGATCACCGAGGACCACCCGATCAACACCCAGTCCCCGTACGCCGCCTCCAAGGCCGGCGGGGACCGCCTGGCCGACAGCTACCACGCCAGCTTCGAGACCCCGGTCGTCACCCTGCGCCCGTTCAACACCTTCGGCCCGCGCCAGTCGATGCGCGCCGTCATCCCGACCGTGATCGCCCAGGTGGCGGCCGGCCAGACCGAGATCACCCTCGGTGACCTGCGCCCGACCCGCGACTTCATGTTCGTCAAGGACACCGCCAACGCCTTCCGCACGGTGGGCACCGCGCCCGCCGAGACGGTGGTCGGCCGGACCTTCAACGCCGGCACCGGCGGCGAGATCTCGGTCGGCGACCTGGTCACCCTGGTCGGCAAGCTGATGGGCGTCGACCTACTGGTGAAGGAGGACGAGCAGCGCATCCGTCCGACCAACTCCGAGGTCATGCGCCTGGTCGCGGACGCCACCCGGCTGCGCGAGGCCACCGGCTGGGCCCCGCTGTTCAGCCTGGAGCAGGGCCTGGAGCAGACCATCGAGTTCTTCCGCGACCCGGCCAACCTGGCGCGCTACAAGACCGACATCTACAACGTCTGACCGCCGAAACGATCATGCTCGTCCTGGTCACCGAGGTTCGTGTCCTACACATCCTTTCCGTGGGGGAAACACCATGCACGCAGTGATCCTGGCCGGCGGTAAGGGCGTCCGCCTCCGCCCGTACACCACCGCGCTTCCCAAGCCGCTCGTCCCGATCGGCGACCAGCACGCGATCCTGGAGATCGTGATGCGCCAGCTCGCCGCCGCGGGCTTCAAGACCGTCACCCTGGCCATCGGCCACCTCGGCCACATCATCCGCGCCTACGTCGGCAACGGATCGCAGTGGGGCCTGCGGGTCGGCTACGCCGTCGAGGACAGCCCGCTCGGCACCATGGGCCCGCTGCTCACCATGCAGGACCGCCTGCCGGAGCACTTCCTGGTGATGAACGGCGACATCCTGACCGACCTGGACTTCGCCGGAGTGCTCCGGCACCACGAGGAGTCCGGAGCCCCGCTGACGATCGCCACCTACGCCCGTGAGGTGAAGATCGACTTCGGTGTGCTGACCACCGACTCCGGCACCATCACCGGCTTCCAGGAGAAGCCCAGCATCGACTACCGGGTCTCGATGGGCGTGTACGGCGTCTCCCGCACGGCGCTCGCCAAGTACACCCCGGGCCTGCCGCTGGGCTTCGACGAGCTGGTGCTCGACCTGCTGGCCGCCGACACCCCGCCGGCCGCGTACGACTTCGGCGGCTACTGGCTGGACATCGGCCGCCCGGACGACTACGACCGGGCGAACGCCGAGTTCTCGTCGATCCGCCCGGTCCTGATGCCCTTCGAGTCGACCGCCACCGTGCCGGGCGTCGCGGAGCTGCCGGTCCCGGCCGCCCGCACCGCCCCGGACGACGCGGCCGAGGAGCCCGTCGCCGCGGGCGCCGAGAGCGACGGACGGGCCGCGTGAGAATCCTGCTGCTCGGCGGCGACGGCTTCCTGGGCCGTCACGCCTCCGCCGTCCTGCGGTCACTGCCCGGAGCCACCGTGCTGACCGCGGGCCGGCGGCCCGCTCATGACCTCCGGCTGGACCTGGGCACCGCCCAGGCCGGCCCGCTCGGCGAGGAACTGTCCGCGCTGGCCCCCGACGTGGTGGTCAACTTCGCCGGCGCGGTGGCCGGCAGCGCGGTCAAGCTCGCCGAGGTGAACGCCCGCGGTCCGGCGGTGCTCTGCGAGGCGCTCTACCTGGGCGCCCCGAAGGCCCGTCTGGTGCACATCGGTTCGGCCGGCGAGTACGGCGTCTGCGCGCAGGGCGAGTCCCTGACCGAGCAGGCCGACGCCCGCCCGGTCGGCGTGTACGGCGCGACCAAGCTGGCCGGCTCCCTCGCGGTGGCGGGCTCCCCGCTGGACGCGGTGGTGCTGCGGGTGTTCAACCCGGTCGGCCCGGGTGCCCCGGCGGGCTCGCTGCCCGGCCGGCTGGCGGCCGAGCTGCGCCGGGTGGCGCCCGAGGGCGCCGACGGCGTGGTCACGGTGGGGGACCTCTCCGCCTACCGGGACTTCGTGGACGCCCGGGACATCGCCAAGGCGGTCGGCCTGGCCGTCGCCGCCGACGGTCCGCTCCCCCGGGTGCTCAACCTCGCCTCCGGGCGGGCCCAGCCGGTCCGGGCGATCGCCGACGGCCTCGTCGCGGCCTCCGGCTTCACCGGCCGGATCGACGAGAGCGGGGCGGGCTCCGAGCGCTCGGCCGGGGTCTCCTGGCAGCAGGCCGACGTGTCGGCCGCCGCCCGCGAGCTCGGCTGGCACCCGGAGACGGTCCTCGCCGACACCCTGCGTGACCTCTGGCTCGACACCGCCGAACCCGCGCCGACCCCGGTGGTCGCATGACCACCGGGACCGTCCCCGACGGCCGCCTGCTGGTGCCGCTGTACGTCCACCCCGCGGTGGACCCGGCGGCCTGGCGGGCGGTCGCCGCCGCCGACCCCGCCCGGATCGCCGCCGTGGTGCTCAACCTCGCCGACGGTCCGGGCGAGGTGCCGGACCACGTCTTCGCCGAGGCCGCCGAGGAACTCCGGGCGGCCGGCCTGCCGCTGGTCGGCTACGCCGACACCGACTACGGCCGCAGGCCGCACGCGGCCGTGGTCACCGACATCCTGACGTACCGCCAGCGCCACGGCATCAACGGCGTGTACTTCGACCAGGTCGCCACCCACCCGGGCGCGTTGGCGCACTACCGGCGGCTCGCGACGGCCGCCCGCGCGGCCGGCTGCGGCACCGTGGTGTTCGGCCACGGCGAGCACCCGGACCCCGGCTACGCCGAGGTCGGCCTCGCCGACCTGCTGGTCACCTTCGAGGGCGACTGGGACGCCTACCGCGCCATGACGCTGCCGCTGTGGACCGGCCGCCACGCGGCCTCCCGCTTCTGCCACCTGGTCTACGACGTACCGGCCGAGTCCGCCCAGGACGCCTCCGCACTGATCGCCGCCCGGCGAGCCGGCGTCGGCTGTGCCGTGCCGGGTGCCGGGGAGAACCCCTGGCGCACCCTGCCCTACGGCCTGACCGCCGCCGAACTGACCTGACCCGATCCGGAGTTCGACTACCGTGAACCGCCGCACCCGGCTGCTGCCGGCCGCCATAGCCTTCGCCACCGTCACCGCCCTGCTGGTCAGCTCGTGCAGCAGCTCGGGCTCGGAGGACGACCAGGACCCGGCCGACGGCACCCCGAGCAGCTCTCCCGCGGCCACCGCGCCGAGCACCCCCGGCGACGGCTCCGCCACCCCCGGCACGCCCAGTGCCCCCGGCGCCACCTCGGCCCCGGGCACGCCGGGCACCACCACCGCCCCCGGCACGGCGGGCACCACCACCCCGCCCGGTGCCACCGCCCAGCCACCGGCCGGCGCCCGCTGGCAGCCCACCCCGGGCCTGGCCTGGCAGTGGCAGCTCGGCGGCACCGTCGACCAGTCGGTGGACGTACCCGTGTACGACATCGACGGCTTCGAGAACGACGCCTCGGTGGTCGCCGCGCTGCACGCCAAGGGCCGCAAGGTGATCTGCTACATCAACGCCGGCTCCTGGGAGGACTTCCGCCCCGACTCCGCCGCCTTCGCCAAGTCCCTCCAGGGATCGGACACCGGCTGGAAGGGCGAGAAGTGGTTCGACATCCGCAAGCTCGACCAGCTGAAGCCGCTGATGGCGGCCCGCTTCGACATGTGCAAGAGCAAGGGCTTCGACGCCATCGAGCCGGACACCATCGAGGCCTACAACCAGAACAGCGGCTTCCCGCTGACGCCCGACGACCAGCTCAAGTACAACCGGATGCTGGCCCAGCTCGCGCACGACCGCGGTCTGGCCATCGGCCTGAAGAACGACCTGGACCAGATCCCCGCGCTGCTGCCGGACTTCGACTTCGCGGTCAACGAGGAGTGCTCGCAGTTCGACGAGTGCGACCGGGTCTCGCCCTTCGTCAAGGCGGGCAAGGCGGTCTTCCACGTCGAGTACAAGCTCGACACGGACCAGTTCTGCGCCAAGACCAAGGCGCTGGGCTTCAGTTCGATGCAGAAGAAGCTCGACCTCAACGCCTGGCGCAAGCCCTGCTGAGGACGGGCTCCCCCGTCGTCGGGTGACCCGGGCGGGTGCGGGCCCGGCTCCTGGCCGCGGAACCAGGAGCCGGACCTACACCCGCGCGAGGGTCACTTGACCGCCAGCCAGACGACCGCGCCCAGGACGACCAGGGCGACGACGGCGACCAGCGCGATCACGCCGGTGCGACTGCCGCTCTTGCTGCTGCTGCCGTAGGTGGAGACGGAACCCGGTGCCTGACGCGCCGGGCTCTCGTCGACGAACGCCCGGAACATCTGGGTGCTACCGGCGGGGTCGTAGTCGTTGTCAGCCATGGCACGGACTCTAACGAATCCGCCCACCTCAGGCACACCCCGGACCCCTCCTGCGGCCGACGGACCACCCGGGCGTGCGACAACGGCACGACGGGATCGTGAAATCCGCGTGACGGACGGAATGCGCTGCCGCGCAAGCGGGTTGACTGCTGGCATGACCACCGGGAACCACAGCCGGGTTCGCCTCGGCACCTCCGACCTGTCCGTCCACCCGCTCTCCCTGGGCGGCAACGTGTTCGGCTGGACGGCCGACGAACAGCAGTCCTTCGCCGTGCTGGACGCCTACGCGGCCGCCGGCGGGAACTTCGTGGACACCGCCGACACCTACTCCTCGTGGGCCCCCGGCAACACCGGCGGCGAGTCCGAGACGGTCATCGGCAACTGGCTGCGCAGCCGGGGCAACCGCGACGACATCGTGATCGCCACCAAGGTCGGCATGCACCCCGAGGCGCGCGGCTTGGGCGCGGCCACCATCAAGGCCGCCGCCGAGGCCTCGCTGCGCCGCCTGGGCGTGGACCACATCGACCTGTACTACACCCACCGGGACGACGACACCCCGGTCGAGGAGTTCGTGACCGCGCTGGACGAGCTGGTCCGCGCGGGCAAGGTCCGGGCGGTCGCCGCCTCCAACATCTCCGCCGAGCGGCTCGCCGAGGCGCTGGCCTTCGCCGAGCGCGAGGGCCTGGCCAAGTACGTCGCGGTCCAGCCGCACTACAACCTGGTCTCCCGCGGCACCTTCGAGGGCCCGCTGGCCGAGGTGGTCGCCGAGCACGGCCTCGCCACCGTGCCGTACTACGCGCTCGCCTCCGGCTTCCTGACCGGCAAGTACCGCCCGGGCGGCGCGGGTGTCGACAGCGCCCGTGCCGAGGGCGCCGCCCGCTACCTGGCCGAGCCGCGCGGCCCCAAGGTCCTGGAGGCACTGGACTCGGTCGCCGCCGCCCACGGCGTCGAGCCCGCCGGCGTCGCCCTGGCCTGGCTCGCCGCCCGCCCGACGGTCGCCGCCCCGATCGCCAGCGCCCGCACCGTCGACCAGCTGCCCCCGCTGCTGGCCGGCGTCACGCTGGAGCTGACCGTGGCGCAGACCGCGCTGCTGGACGAGGCCTCCGCCTGAGCACGCGACCGGGCCCCCGGCAGCGGAGTGCTGTCGGGGGCCTGGCGTGCTCTTCGGCTACGGCCGCCCGAAGTGGGTCGGGTAGTAGCCCGGGTTGAGCGTCGATATCCGGACGGTCCTGCCCGGCCGCGGCGCCTCCACCGGCCCCCAGGAAGAGGTCGGAGAGCACGTGCGAGGCGTTGCCGCAGGCCTGCGGCACGGTGCCGAGGTCCTCGTCCACGGTGACGGTGAAGGTCTGGCGCAGCACGGGCGGGGCGGTGGTGCTCCCGTTCCGGGCGGTGGAGCGGTGCTCGACCCGGAACTCCACGGTGCGGACGGTCCCGGAGAGTTCCAGGGTGCCCTCGGCGGCCGATCCGGCCGCGTCGTCGGAGGCACCGTCGACCGTCCAGCCGGTCCAGCCGGTGCGGGCGACCAGGGTGGGGGCGGCGGGCGAGCCGCCGACGAGGATCAACCGGGCCGGGTGCCGGTGGTGCCGGAATTCCCGGTGGCCAGCGCGGCCAGCCCGCTGAGGTACAGCCGGGGGTTGCGCACCGGTTGGGAGAAAACCAGCCGAACGGTTCCGACGGTGCGCCAGGAACAGTCCGCCTGCGGACGGTTCTGGGCGATGCGAAAGGAGTGGGCCGGGTCGCCCGGGTGCATTCCGTCCGCGTACACCACTGCGGAATGCCCCCCTCCGGAACGGTCGGCCAGTCGGCCCGGCTCGGCGCCGACGTCCGTACCCGGCGCGGCCGTGAAGTCGAGCTGGACGGCGAGTCCGGACGGAAGCACCGCCCGGCGCTGCGCCGACCAGGCGTCAGGGGACTGCCAGGCGGCCGAGAGCGGGGCGTTCCAACCGGTCAGCCCCGACCGTGAGGACGGCCAGGGCGGCAGCTGTGCGGGGAAACCGTCGGCTCATCCGGCTCTCCTGCAGGGTCGGCTGCCGGGTGACGGTCAGTCCGGGCACAAGATCCGACAAGACGGAATCACGGTCCCGGACCGGTCAGACCCCGACACCTGTGTTTTCAGCCGCGTCCCCACCCGTTCGGCAGCCACCCGGGCAACAGGACGGGACGCGCCCGGAACGGCTGCATTCCGTCCGTGAGCCGGCAATGGATCCCACCCGAACGGTCGGACCGCCCGAACGCCCGAGAAGCGGGAATTCCGGCCGGATTCGGCGGACACCGGCGCCCGGAGACCGACCATTCGTCGAGGGGCTCTGTTCGAATTACCCACCGGCTCAGTAGAGTCGGGCCCGTGACCCTGGACCCCGTGCTCGTCAAGCGCAGTTCCGCGGCCGTCGAGTCCCATGGCCCCGCCGTCGCCGAATACCCCTACCGGCACCTGTTCGAGCACGCTCCCGGTGTCCGCGGCGCGGTGCTCACCGAAGCCCGGTCGGCCTAGCCGGGGGCGGTCCGGTGGCCTTCGACCCCGCGGTCGTCCGCGCCAGCTTCGCCGTCGTCGAACGCCGGGCCGACCACTTGACCACCTTCTTCTACGCCCACCTGTTCAGCCACAACCCCGGGCTGCGTCCCCTCTTCCCCGCCCAGCTGCACGAACAGCGGGACCGGCTGTTCGCCGCGCTCACCCGGATCGTGCTGCAGCTGGACGAACCCGACCGGCTCACCGAGTACCTGCGGGCGCTCGGGCGCGACCACCGGAAGTTCCAGGCCGCGCCCGAGCACTACCCGGCCGTCGGGGCCAGCCTGATCGCCGCGCTGCGGCAGTGCTCCGGCCACTCCTGGACGCCGGAGACCGAGAAGGCCTGGACCGAGGCCTACACCGTGATCGCCCGGATCATGACCGAGGCCGCCGACGACCTCCCCGAGCACCAACCGGCCTGGTGGGAGGCAGAGGTCGCCGCCCGCCGCCGGGCCGCGCCCGACCTGGTCGTGCTCACCCTCGCCCCGATGCGCCCGTACCCCTTCGCGGCCGGCCAGTACGTCACCCTCAGCAGCCCCCGGGCACCCCGGGTCTGGCGGCCGTACTCGCTCGCCAACGCGCCGCGCCCGGACGGCAGCCTCGAACTGCACGTACGGCGGGTGCCCGGCGGGCAGCTGAGCCCCGTCCTGGTGGAGGACGTGATGCCCGGCGAGCTGCTGCGGCTCGGGCCGCCGCTCGGCGGGGCCGTGCTCGCCCCCGCGTCGGACCGGCCGCTGCTGCTGGTCGCCGCGGGCAGCGGCTGGGGGCGGGCCAAGGCACTGCTGGAGCAGCTCACCGCCGAACAGCCGGGGCGGGAGGCCACCGTCCTGCTCGCGGCCCGCTCGGCGGCCGCGCAGTACGACCTGGACACGGTGCGGCGGCTGCTGGCCCGCAATCCCCGGCTGCGGGTGCTGACGGCCGCCCCCGACGACCCCGCCGGCCCGGGCGGGACCACCGCGCTGCTGCGTGAGACGCTGCTCGGGCACGGGGACTTCACCGGCTGGGAGGTCCACCTCTCCGGCCCGCCGGCGCTGGTCGCCGAACTCGCCGAACTTCTCCGCGCCCTGGGGGCCGCCCCCGAGCTGGTCCGTCACGACCCGGCGCCGGCGACCTTCAACCGGGCCCGGCCGCTGACCAGCTCGGACTGGTTCCTGGACCGCCGGGACGTGCCGTGGATCAACCGGACCGACCTGGAGTGACCTGCGTCACGGGGCCGGGACGGCCCCGGAGAACGGAGAAGCCCCCGGCCAGTGGCTGGGGGCTTCTCGCTGGTGCGCTCAGCAGGATTCGAACCTGCAACCTCTTGATCCGTAGTCAAGTGCTCTATCCGTTGAGCTATGAGCGCAAGGAACGGGCGAACCCGATCTTGCGGAGTTTGGTGCGCTCAGCAGGATTCGAACCTGCAACCTCTTGATCCGTAGTCAAGTGCTCTATCCGTTGAGCTATGAGCGCTCGCCCCGGCGAACCGTGCCTCCGGGGCGTTGCGTGGACAACATTACATGACCTGCGACGCAGGGCGAAATCGATTGATCCGGCCCCTCCGGGCCGGCCGGTGATCAACCCCCGGACATGCAGAGGAGCCCCGCCGACAAGATCGTCGACGGGGCTCCCGGCTGCGGAGGCTGAGGGATTTGAACCCTCGATCAGGAATAACCCCGAAACCGCATTAGCAGTGCGGCGCCATAGACCGGACTAGGCGAAGCCTCCCCACATGGACCGCACCCGCGCGAAGCGGACCCGTTCCGTGTGTCAGTGATGATGCCACAACCGTGGGGTTCGACACCAACCACCGCCAACGTTACTAGGCGGGTCGTCCCCGCCGCAAAGAAGAATGAGATACTGCCGACTCCGGAGGAGCTGCCCTGAGCCGAGGAGACCTGTCGACGTGAGCAGCAGGCCGATCCGAGGCGCTGCTCGCCTCGACGCCATACTCGACGCCCTGCCCGACGCGTTGTTGCTGGTGAACAGCAACGGCACCGTCGTGGACGCCAACAGCGCCGCGGTCCAGGCACTGCAGGCGCCGGGCACCTCGCTGGTCGGCATGGGCGTGCTCGGCCTGCTGCCCGAGTTCGACCCCAGCCGCATCCCCGGCTCGATGCGCCCGGCCACCCGCGACGGCGACGCCCTCGACCGCCCGGTCCGGATGACCGCCCACCGCACCGACGGCACGACCTTCCCGGTCGAGGTCTCCGGCAACGACTTCGCCACCGACGGCGGCGACGGCTACGGGCGCTCCCCGTACGACCCCTACCGCGACGGCCCGCGCGCCTCCTCGTCCTCCGACCTGCTCCTGCTGCTGGTCCGCGACCTCTCCGGGCGGCTCGGCGTCGAGGCCGAGCTGCGCCGCCAGCACAAGCAGACCGAGATGATCCTGCGCGCCGCCGCCGAGGGCGTGCTCGGCGTGGACCTCGAAGGCCGCTGCGTCCTGGTCAACCCGGCCGCCGCGCACATCCTGGAGTACCGGGCGAGCGAGCTGGGCGGGCGCGAGCTGCACCCGCTGATCCAGCACTCCCGGGCCGACGGCACCCCGCTGGCGCTGGAGGAGTCCGCGCTGCTGGACACCCTGACCTCCGGGCGCAAGCACCGGGTGCGCGGCACCGTGCTGTGGCGCAAGGACGGCCGCCCGGTCACCGTCGACCTCACCACCGCCCCGGTCCGGGACGGCGACCAGCTGGTCGGCGCGGTGATGACCTTCACCGACCGCAGCCGCGAACTCGCCCTGGTCGCCCGCAACGAGCACCTCACCGCCGTCCTGGAGAGCGAGCTCGGCGGCGCGCTGAGCGCGCTGAACCAGCGGCTGGACCGGCTCGCCGCCGATCCGGCCGGGCAGCTCTGGCCGGAGGCCAACTGGACCCTGCGCCGGCTCGCCGACGAGTGCCGCCGGTTCGGCAAGCTGATCGACGGGGTGCTGGAGCACCAGCGCTCCGAGGCCGGCGAGAGCGGACCGGCCGAGGGCAGGGAGGCGAAGGACGGCAAGGACGGCAAGGACGGGCGCAAGGCCGCGCAGCGGGTGCCGGTCGGCCTGGACAAGGTGGTCCGCCGGGCCGTCGAGGAGGCCGGCGAGCTGGTCGGCCCCGGCCGGGTGCGCTTCTCCGTGCACGCCGCCGCGGTCGAGGTGATCGCCGACGAGCGGCGGCTCGCCCAGGCGCTGGCCCACCTGGTCGCCGACGTCAGCGGCACCGGCCTCTCGCTCGACGCCCCCGCCGTCCCCTCCCCCGGCCTGGGCGTCCCCGGGCTGACCGGGCCGGGTCTGGGCAACCCGCCCGCTCCGGCCGCGCCCGCCGAACCGCCGACCGTCGTCCTGGCCGCCGCCCAGCGCGGCGAGGTCGCCCGGGTCGAGATCCGCGGCCCCGGCGTCGGCGGCAGCCCCGTCCACCTGCCGATAGCCCGCGCGGTGGTCGAGCGCCACGGTGGCGTGCTCCAGCCGCACGAGCTGCCCGGCAAGGCCGGGACCACGTACGTGGTCGAGCTGCCGTTGGACCCGGTCGCCGCGAAGGCCGCCGCCGAACGCGCGTCCGCCGAGGGCCGCTCCGACCGGCCGAAGGAGAGCGACAGCGCCGTCCTGCCCGAGCTGCCGGGCATCCCGCAGCTGCCCAGCAGCGGCTCCGCCGCCGAGGACACCGGCAGCACCCCGGCCTCTCCCGGCGCCCCGGCCGGATCGGGCGGAGCCGACGGTCCGGGCGACGAGCAGCCCGGCCGCCCGGCCCCCGAAGCCGAGCCGGCACCCGCCGAGGAGCCCCCCGCCGAGCGCCGCGGGCGCCGCGGCCGGCCCGCCGCCGAGACCCCGGCCCCCGGGACCGCCACCTCCCCGGCCGCCCCGGCCGACCAGTGGCCGAACGCCCCCGCCCGGGTGGAGCGGGCCGTCCCCGAGCAGTGGAACGGCACCGGGAACGACCCCGCGTACGGCCGCCGGGGCCCGGCCACCCCGGAGACGGCGCAGAACGACCCGTGGGGCAAGGACGACGGCCGCTCCGGCCCCGCCTACGCCGTTCCCGTCGAGGGCGGGCGCCCGCGGCAGCAACGGCCCGCCGGCCGGGAGCCGCTCGCACTCGGCCCCGCGCCCGCCGACGCCGCCGCGCGCCCCGACGGCGCCCCCGCCGAGGACGGCGCCGAGGCCAAGCCGCGCCGACGTCGCGCCCTGCCCTCCACCGAGGACGACTCCTCGGGCGGCTTCGCGCTGCCCGGCGTGGGCGACACCCCGGTGTACCCCGGCCTGGAGCACGCCCTGCCCACCGGTCCGGCGCCCGCCCCAGCCGAGCCCGCCGCCGCGCCGACCGGCCGCCGCCGCCGGCTCTCCGTGCCGCCCGGGCCCGCCGCGGACGCCCCGGCCGGCCCCCCCGCCCCGCAGCCCGGTGGCGCGCTGGAGCCCGCCCGGCCCGCGCTGCCCGTCGCGGAGGAGCAGAACGGCCCGCGCCCGGTCGGCAGCGGCCTTGCCGAACTCACCCCGCCGCGCCCGGTGGTCGCCCCGGTCGGCACCCCGCCGGTGCCCGCCCTCCCGCCGCAGCCGTCGGCACCGGTCGCGCCGCGCCCGATGGCCGAACTGCCGGCCGCCGGGGCCGACCGCCCCGACACCGAGCGGCCGCAGCCCGCGTCCGGCGAGCTGGCCAACACCCGCCGGCTGCTGGTCTGGCCCGAGCCCGACCCGGCCACCGGCCAGGCCCTCCAGTCGCGTGGCTACCTCCCGGTGATCGTCCGCTCCCGCGAGGAGGTGGACGCCCAGGTGGCCGGCTTCCCGGCCGCGCTCTTCGTCGACCCGCTGACCAGCCCGATCACCCGCACCGCGCTGCAGTCGCTGCGCACCGCGGCACTCAACAGCCGGATCCCGGTGCTGGTCACCGCCGGACTCGGCCAGGCCACCCGGGACGCCGCGTACGGCGCCGACCCGGCCGTGCTGCTGCGCGCCCTCGCGCCGCGCGACGGCGAGCACCACGCCCCGCGGGTGCTGTTGGTCGAGGGCGACCCGGACATCGCCGCCGCCATGATCAGCAGCCTGGAGCGGCGCGGCATGCATGTCGAGCACGCGGTGGACGAGAACGACGCGGTCGCCCGGGCCAGCAGCGTCCAGCCCAACCTGGTGGTGATGGACCTGTTCCAGATCCGCCGCCGCCGGGTCGGCCTGCTGGACTGGCTGCGCGCCAACGACCGGCTGCACCGCACCCCGCTCGTGGTCTACACGTCGGTGGACCTCGACCCGCGCGAGCTGCCCCGGCTGCGCACCGGCGAGACGGTGCTCTTCCTCGCCGAGCGCTCGACCAGCGAGGACGTCCAGTCCCGGATCGTCGACCTGCTCGGGCGGATCGGCGCGATGGGCGAGGCGGGCGTCGCCGCCGCGGGCTGAGCCCGGACGCGCAGGAGGGCCGGCCCCCCGTTCCGCACGGGGCCGGCCCTCCTGTCGTCCTACTCCTTGCCGAGCGTGGTGACGTCCAGCTCGTCGGCCGCGTAGCCGGCCCGGATCACCTTCTTGTCGAACTTGCCGACCGAGGTCTTCGGGACCGACTCGACGATCGCCCAGCGCTCCGGCAGCTGCCAGGAGGCGATCCGCTCGGCCAGGAAGGCCCGCAGCTCCCGCAGCCCGGCGGTCGCGCCCGGGCGCAGCACGACGGTGGCCAGCGGGCGCTCGCCCCACTTCTCGTCCGGCACCGCGACCACGGCGGCCTCGGCCACCTCGGGGTGTCCCATCAGGGCGTTCTCCAGCTCGACGGAGGAGATCCACTCCCCGCCGGACTTGATGACGTCCTTGGCCCGGTCGGTGAGCGTCAGGTAGCCGTCGGCGGTGATGGTGCCCACGTCGCCGGTGCGCAGCCAGCCGTCCTCGGAGAACTTGTCGTCCGGGCGGACCGGGTCCTGCCCGGCGCCGCCGTAGTAGGCCGCGGCGATCCACGGGCCGCGCACCTCCAGCTCGCCGGCCGCGACGCCGTCGTGCGGCATCCGCTCGCCGCCCGGGCCGATCAGCCGGGCCTCGACCGAGGCCGGGAAGAGGCCCTGGGTGATCCGGTACGGCCACTCCTCCTCGGGGGTGAGGCCGCCCGGCGGCTGGGCGAAGGAGCCGAGCGGGGAGGTCTCGGTCATGCCCCAGGCGTGGAGCACCCGGATGCCGTGGCGCTCGTCGTAGGCCTTCATCAGCGAGGGCGGGCAGGCGCTGCCGCCGATGACCACCATGCGCAGGCTGGAGGTGTCGTAGTCGCCGGCGTCCAGCTCGTCCAGCAGGCCGCTCCAGATGGTCGGGACGGCGGCGCTGACGGTGGGGCGGACGGCGGAGATCATCTCGGCCATCGGCTTGGGCTGGAGGAAACGATCCGGCATGAGGAGGTTGGCGCCGGACATGAAGGCCGCGTGCGGGATGCCCCAGGCGTTCACGTGGAACATCGGGACCACCGGCAGGGCGGTGTCGCGCGGGGTGAAGGCGAAGTTGTCGCCGGTGTTGACCTGCATGCAGTGCAGGTAGATCGAACGGTGGCTGTAGAGCACGCCCTTCGGGTCACCGGTGGTGCCCGAGGTGTAGCAGAGCACGGCGGCCTGGCGCTCGTCGATGTCGCGCTGCCACGGGTAGTCGGTGGGCCGGTCGGCGATCAGCTCGTCGTAGTCGTGCACGCCGCCCGCGAAGCCGGCCAGCAACGAACGGTCACCGGGGCCGGCCACCACGATGTGCTTCAGCGTGGGCGCGAGGTCCGGCAGGACGGCGGCGAGCAGCGGCAGGACGCTGCCGTTGACGATGACCACGCGGTCGGCGGCGTGGTCGACGATGAAGGACAGCTGTTGGGCGGGCAGCCGCAGGTTCAGGGTGTGCAGCACGGCCCCCATCGAGGGGACGGCGAGGTACGCCTCCAGGTGGATGTCGTTGTTCCACATCAGGGTGGCGACGCGGTCGTCCCCCGTCACCCCGAGCTCGTCGCGCAGCGCGTGCGCGAGCTGTGCGGCGCGGGCGCCCACCTCGGCGTAGGTTCGCACGACCGGCCCGGTGACGTCCCAGGTGGTGACGGTCGACCGGGCGTGGACCGTGGACCCGTGCTCCAGGATCCGGGCGACGGTGAGCGGTACGTCCTGCATCGTGCTGAACACGGGTCCTCCTCGACCTGGCGGCACTGGTGGCTCCTACGGCACACCTACCGGGCGGTAATACGCGCGGACGTGCCCGATTGTGCCGTTTCCGTCCACCCGCTGTCAGCATCCCGGACCCGTTGCACGGATCACGGATCCGCCCCCGCTCCCCGCCCCGGGCCGCCGGGGGCGGCTCGGCGGCAGCCGGGGCGGCCGTGGTGGCGACGGGCCGTCGGGCCAACGTGTCAACCAGGCCGCGGGCCCTCGGGAGCCCGCCTTTTCGGGCGCACCCGTCCGTATCCGTCCCGATATTCGTAACGAGCTTGCTGGTTCATTACTCCTTACGGCAAACTCACTGGTATGCCCACCTCCCACCCCAGCGAAACCGCTGCCCCGACGTCGGCCGCCGCCGTCGCCGAGGCCCTTGCCATGCCGCCCGCCCCCAAGGGCGAGCCCGCCGGCGAGCGGGGCAGCTGGCGACGAGGTGGGGAGCCCGGCTCCGCGGCGCCCCCGGGGGTGCGCCCCGGCCGATCCACCGGCCGGTTCGGCAAGGCCCTGCGGCGCCCGGAGCGGATCCCGGCGCCGCTTCTGTGTCTGGTCGCGATGTTCCTGGTGCAGACCGGCATCGCCCTGTCCAAGCCGCTGTTCGGCCCGCTCGGGGTCAGCGGCACCACCTTCCTGCGGCTGGGCTTCGCCGCGGCGATCCTGCTCGCCGTCACCCGGCCCAGGCTGCGCGACAAGCGCCCGCGCGACCTCGCCGCGGCCGCCCTGCTCGGCATCGCCTCCGCCGGGATGACCTACCTGTTCGCCGGGGCGATCGACCGGCTGCCGATGGGCACCGCCGCGACCATCGAGTTCCTCGGCCCGCTCGCGGTCGCCCTGGTGTTCGCCCGGCGCGCCAGCCACCTGCTCTGGGCGCTGCTCGCCGCGGCCGGCGTCGTCCTGCTGACCCTGCTCGGCGAGGGCGACGGCGGCGGCTCGCTCGACCCGGTCGGTCTGCTCTACGCCTTCGGCGCGGCCGCCTGCTACTCGGTGTACATCCTGTTCACCGACAAGGTCGGCGCCACCTTCCAGGGCTTCCAGGGCCTGGCGGTGTCGATGACGGTCGGTGCGCTGGCCCTCGCGCCGTTCGGGCTCGGCGAGGCCTGGGACGGGTTGACCGCCCCCGGCGCCTCGCCGCTGGTGCTGCTCGCCTCGGTGGCCGGGGTGGCGGTGCTGCTGCCGGTGCTCCCGTACGCGCTGGAGATGACGGCGCTGCGCCGGATGCCGCAGCGGGTGTTCAGCGTGCTGGTCAGCCTGGAGCCGGCGGTCAGCGCGCTGGTCGGGCTGGTGGTGCTCGGCCAGCTGCTGGGCGCGGCACAGCTGGCCGGGATCGGCTGCGTGGTCGCGGCCAGCGTGGGGTCCACGCTGACCGGACGGCGCTGACGGTACTCACGGCCCTCGCGGCGCTGACGGCGCTCGCGGTACTCACGGCCCTCGCGGCGCTGACGGCGCTCGCGGTACTCGCGGTACTCGCGGCGCCTACGGCCAGAGCAGGGTGCGGGACCATTCCGGTGTGCGGACCGGGCCGGTGCGGGTGTAGCGCAGCCGGACGTGCCGGCGCTGGGCGTCGCCCTGCCAGAACTCCACTTCGTGCGCCCACAGGGTGTAGACCGCGTGGCCGGGCGCGACGGCGTCCGGGGTGGCCTCTAGCCGGCGGCGGGCGACCGCCACCGCCTCGTCGTACTCCTCCAGCGCGCCCAGCGGCTCGCTCTGCCGGCCGACCAGCGCGCCGACCCGGGCGGCGGGCGAGCGGGTGGCGAACTCGGCGGCGGCGACCAGGTCGGCGGCCCGCTCGACGCTGCCCCGGACCCGCACCTGGCGGCCCAGCTGGGGCCAGTAGACGGTGAGCGCGGCGGCCGGGTGGTGGGCGAGCTGGCGGCCCTTGGGGCTGTCGGCGGCGGCGGAGAAGTTCCAGCCGGTGCCGGCCGCGTCCACGTCGCGCAGCACCAGCACCCGGGCGTCCGGCATGCCGTCGGCGTCGACCGTGGAGAGGGTGAAGGCCTGCGGGTCCAGCACCCCGGCGTCCAGCGCGGTGGCGAGCCAGTCCACGAACAGCGGACCGGGTTCGGCGGGAGCGGCCTCGGGATCGAAGGAGGGCAGCGGGCGGGCCATCGGCGGGCGGCCGAGCAGCAGTTCGGGGACCGACTTCGGCTCGGGCCGGCGCTCCTCCAGCGGTGCCGGGCACGCGTCGGCCTGCGGCTCCGGTGCGGGCCTGGTCCCGTCCGGACCGGTCAGGCCCTCGTCCTCCGCCGCCATCGCGCACCTTCCTTCCGGTTGCCGCGGTCGCCGCCCCGGCCGGGCCGTCCGTTCCGGGCCCGGGCGCGTGGAGCGCTGTCGGAGCGCAACCGTACCGCCGTGGGCCGACGGCTCCGGGCGCGGGCCCTCGGTCGGCGGATCCGGCCCGCTCGCACGGGTGGTGCGCCCCGCACGGTTCCGGAGACCGGTACGACGGGGGTTCATGCCGACCGGGCCCGTTGCCCCCGGACCGGCACCGGACACACCCGTGGGCGGTGCCGATGGCGGCACCGCCCACGGGACCGGTTTCGCGGCGACCCTTTCCGCTGGCCGGTCGAAGCTCTCGTCCGATCCCTCCGGTCCGCACCGGGCGGGAATCCCGCCGGGAGACCGTTTCCGACAACCCCTCCACGGGTGCTCAGCTCACCCGTGGCCGTCCACCTCCGGCGCCCCCGCCGGCGGTGGTGCCCGGGCGGTCAGTCGAAGATCGGGGAGAAGATGACGTTGACGTTCTTGTTGCCCTGGCCGGCCAGGACGTTCCCCGCGTTGTCCTTCACCGCGAGGGTGCTGTTCTGGTTCGAGGCCCCGGAACCGGTGGCCGCCTGTTGGTTCGAGACGTGGTTGCCGTCGACCCCGCCGAACACGTTGCCGGTCCCGGTGTTGGACACCACGCCGGCGTTCGAGCCGGCCGCGGCACCCGCGCCGTTGTCGGCGGCGGCGGCCCCGGCACCCGCCAGCAGCAGCCCCGCGGCCAGCGGGGCGGCGAGTAGGAACCGGGACGCCCGCCGCGTTTTGATGCGAGCCATGTGAGCCTCCAAGAAGCTGTCCGTCGTGCATTGGTCGTGCATGGAGTGCGGGGGTTCGCCGGCCAGACGAACACCTGCGGCTGCGACGCCGGAAGACAGCCTTCCGCAACAAATCGACAAAGCACTAGCTGACGGAGCCGTTTTCGCCCGTTCGCGTGATATCCACCGAGGCCGCGCATAACGGTCCCCCAACCGGACAGTGCGCCGACACCCCGCCACTGAGCTGGGGATTCGCCCGGATGACGGCCGTTGGACGGCCGCCGGGAAGTAGCGCTTCGACATGACACGAACCGCCGGGCGCACTACCCCGGCGCAGAAGACCACGGAACACGCCCCCTAAAAGTTCGGCCACCCTTCCCTGTCGACTTTTTCAGCCATTCACAGACCATCGGAAAGTCATACCGAAAATGCAGGCGATGAGGGGCTCGGGCAGGGATCCTGACCGATGCGGAAATCAGACCATCTTGCCCGGATTGAGAATTCCCAGCGGGTCGAAGACCGCTTTCAGCTGCCGCTGCAGGTCCAGCGCGACCGGCCCCAGCTCACGGGCCAGCCAGTCCCGCTTGAGCAGCCCCACCCCGTGTTCGCCGGTGATCGTGCCGCCCAGCTCCAGCCCGAGCGCCATGATCTCGTCGAAGGAGCGCTGGGCGCGGGCCGTCTGGTCCGGGTCCGAGCCGTCGAAGATCACGATCGGGTGGGTGTTTCCGTCCCCTGCGTGGCTGACCACCCCGATGGTCAGCGCGTGCCGCTCCGCGATCGCCGCGACGCCGTTGAGCATCTCGGCCAGCCGGGAACGCGGTACCGCCACGTCGTCGATCATCGTCGTTCCCAGCCGGTCCAGCGCGGGCAGCGCCAGCCGCCGGGCCGCCAGCAGCAGGTCCGACTCCGCCTGGTCCTCGGCCGGCACCACCTCGGTCGCCCCCGCCTCCCGGCACAGCTCGGCGACCCGCGCCAACCCGGCCTCCCGGTCCGGCCCGTCGAAGGCCACCAGCAGCAGCGCCCGGGTCGACTCCGGCAGCCCCATCTGCGCCAGCTCGTTGACCGCCCGGACGGAGACCGCGTCCATCAGCTCCATCAGCGACGGGGCCAGCCCGGCCGCCATCACCGCGCAGACCGCCGCACCGGCCGTGTCCGCGCTCGGGAACTCCGCCGCCAGCGCCAGCTGCGGAGCCGGCGCCGGCCGCAGCGACAGCACCGCCCGCACCACCACCCCGAGCGTCCCCTCCGAGCCGACCAGCAGCCGGGTCAGGTCGTACCCGGCCACCCCCTTGGCCGTCCGGCGCCCGGTGGACAGCAGCCGCCCGTCCGCCAGCACCACGTCCAGCCCGAGCACGTACTCGCTGGTGACGCCGTACTTCACGCAGCAGAGGCCGCCAGCGCCCGTGCCGATGTTGCCGCCGATCGTGCAGGTCTCCCAGCTGGACGGGTCCGGCGGATAGCTCAGACCCGACTCCGCCACAGCACGCGACAGTTCGGCGTTCACCACGCCCGGCTCGACGACCGCGATCCGGTTCACCGGGTCGATCTCCAGGATCCGGTTCAGCTTGACCAGCGACAGCACGATGCACCCGTCGACGGCGTTCGCCGCCCCCGACAGCCCCGTCCGGGCCCCCTGCGGCACCACCGGCACCCGCAGCTCGGTGGCGGTGCGCAGCACGTGCTGCACCTGTTCGACCGTCTCCGGGAACACCACCGCGGCGGGCGCGCCGGCGGCGCAGAAGTCCGCCATGTCATGGCTGTAGGCGGCGGTCACGTCCGGATCCACCACCACCGCCCCCGCCGGGAGACCCTGCGCCAGTCGGTCCGTCAGATCACTCATCGCCGCCTCCGCTCACCGCCGCGCCGCCTCCACCTCCGCACTCTGCCCGGAGGGCCGGGGGCGGGCAAGTGGGCCTCGGGGCGGGGCGGGCACCATAGGACGGGGTCCGGAGAAGACGCGCAGCAGGCGGAAGGGCCGGGCCAGGGGCGCCGCGGGACGGAGCCGGAAGGCGGCGGCCGGCCGGCGGACGGGCCGGGTGGCCCGCGGGACGCGGCGGAGCGCGGGGCCGGCGCGATGGCCGTCGGAGCCGGTCAGGCGCGTCGGAGGGCCGGGGTGGCGAGGCCCGCCAGGCCGACCGTGCCGGTGGCGAGGGCGCAGAGGAGGGTGGGCAGGCCGGCGCCCGTCGCGTCCGCCACCAGGCCGAGCAGTCCGGTGGACAGCACCAGCGCGAGGCTCTGCACGAGCGTCAGCAGCGCCTGGATCCGCGACAGGTGGGACGCCGGAGCACCGGCGAGCACCAGCGGGCCGAGGTGGCAGGCGAACAGCCCCGAGCCGACGCCCGTCACCGTGCTGCCGGCCACCGCTCCCGCCGGACCGGCGGACAGCGCCAGCAGCGCGATGCCCGTCGAGGCCGTACACAGCCCCGTCGCCGCGCCGACGCCCGCCCGGGGCAGCCCGCCGCGCCAGGCGACCAGCGCCGCCACCGCGAGCACCCCGGCCGCCTGGCCGCCGGTCACCAGCCCGGCTGTCCCCGCCGCCCAGCCGTGCGCCCGGGCCAACAGCGGCCCGAGCAGCGACACCACGGGCAGCAGCGCCCCGGCGGCGGCGCCGGTGAGCAGCAGCGCGGCCCGCAGCAGCGGATCGCCGAGGGCGAGCCGGACCCCGGCCGCCGCCTCCCCCAGCAGACCGACCCGGGCACCGGGCCGCTCCTCCGCCGGCCGCACCCGCAGCAGCACCAGCAGGACCACCCCGAAGCTCACCGCGTCCGCCACCGCCGCGCCCGCGAGCCCGCCCGCCGCGACCAGCAGGCCGCCGAGCGGCGCCCCGAGCAGCACCGCACTCTGCCCGCCCGCCTGCCGCAGCGCGAGCGCCCGGGGCAGCCGGTCGGCGGGCACCAGCCGGCGCGGCATCGAGCCGCTCGCCGGGAGGTGGAACGCGTCGACCGTCCCGGTCACGGCCGCCACCGCGACCAGCAGCCACAGCGGCGCGCCCCGGCCCCTGGCCACCGCGAGCGCCAGGGCGACGGTCGCGGCCAGCATCACCGCGTCCCCGGCGAGCATCACCCGGCGGGCGCCGAACCGGTCCGCGACCGCGCCGCCCAGCAGGACGAGCGCGGTGCGCGGCACGGTGACGGCCGTGAGCACCAGCCCGGCCGCGCCGCCCCCGTACCCGGAGGCGGCCCAGCCGAGGGCGAACCCCAACGCGGCGTCACCGAGCAGCCCTGCCTGGACCCCGGTCAGCCAGAGCAGGTACGGGCGGGGCAGGTACGGCCGGGGCGGCGCGGTGGTGGTCATGCTGGGCGACGCTAGGGCCCTCGACCAGGTCGAGGGCAAAACGGCGCCGGCTACCGGGGGACCACCGGCTCCTGGAGCTCGACGACCCAGCCGGACACGTCCTCCGGGGTCTCCAGGTAGCGCTCGCGGGCGTAGCCGGCCGAGCGGTAGCCGTGCTCCTCGATGAAGCGGGCGAGCGCCTGGAAGCTGCCCATCGCCGCGTCCATCGAGCCGCGGTGGACGATGGTCGCCGCCTCCGCGACCGGCGGCAGGTCGACCACCTCGAAGTCGTCCCGGCCGCCCGGCACCGAGTGCGCGACCTGGACGGCGACCCGGACGAGCACCGAGCCGTCGCCCCCCGGCGCGTCCTCGTAGCGGGCGACGGACGGTCCGACCTCCTCGATCCCGGCCTCGGCGACCCGGCGGCACAGCTCCGTGAACAGCGGGCCGATCACCGGCGTGATGTCCTCGGGCTGGTAACTCGCCGCCACACCGGTCAGTTGGGCCACCCGGACGGACGGCACGGGCTTCACCACGACATCGTGCTCGAACATGTTCCCCTCGCTCTCGATCGTCCGGAGCCTCGCCTCCACCCGGGCCAGCCGCTGTTCGTCCGCGGCGATCGCCGCGGCGAGTTGGGCCCGTCGCAAGCGCAGCATCCCGCGCAGTTCGGCGGCGTCCGGCTGTTCGTCCAGGACGGCCCGCACCTGCTGCAGCGTGAAGCCGAGCTCCTTGAGCGCGATCACCCGGTTCAGCCGGGCGAGTTGGCCCGCCTCGTAGGAGCGGTACCCGGTGGCCGGGTCGACCCGGGCGGGCCTGAGCAGCCCGATCGCGTCGTAGTGGCGCAGCATCCGCACCGACACCCGGCCGTGGCTGGCGAAGTCTCCGATGGTCAACATGGTGCTTCCACTCCACTGCCTCCCACGGTGTCAGGGTCAACCCCGGCCGCCGGAACTCCTCGGAAAACACCGAGGGCGGGTGCCGACTCGATGTCGGCACCCGCCCTGAGCAGGTGGTTCTCCTACCAGCGGAGAGCGTGGGATTCGAACCCACGGTGACGGGTCACGCCACGACAGTTTTCAAGACTGTTCCCTTAGGCCGCTCGGGCAGCTCTCCAGGCGGAGGTCAGCCTAACGGGTCCGGCGGGGTTCGGTGCACACGATTCCGCGCGCCCGGGGGTCACTGGTCGCCGTCCCGCTGGCCGAGCGTGACCTTGGTGGTCATGGTCTGGCCGTTGCGGGTGTACTCGACGTCCACGGTCTCGCCGGGCTTGTGCGTCCAGATCCGGCTGACCAGGGCGGGGCCGTTCTCGATCGGCACGCCGCCGAGCTTGGTGATCACGTCGCCCGGCTTGAGGCCGGCCTTGTCGGCCGCGCCGCCGGGGGTGACGGCCGGCTGGCCCTGGACGTCGCGGGTCTGGATCTGCGCGCCGTCGCCCTTGTAGTCGTCGTTGCGCAGCACGTCGAGCTTGGCGTAGACCGGCTTGCCGGTCTTGATCAGGGTGTCCGCGACCCACTTGGCCTGGTTGATCGGGATGGCGAAGCCCAGGCCGATGCTGCCGGCCCGGCCGTTGGCGGAGGCGTTGGACTGGATCGCCGAGTTGATGCCGATCACCGCGCCGCTGGAGTCGAGCAGCGGGCCGCCGGAGTTGCCGGGGTTGATCGAGGCGTCGGTCTGCAGGGCGTTCATGTACGAGGCCTGCGAGCCGGTCTCGTCGCCGGAGGCGACCGGGCGGTCCTTGGCGCTGACGATGCCACTGGTGACGGTGGACTCCAGGCCGTACGGCGCGCCGATCGCGATCGTGGCGTCGCCGACGTTGACCTTGTCGGAGTCGGCCAGGGCCAGCGGCGCCAGCTTGGCCTTCGGCGGGTTGTCGATCTTGACCACGGCGACGTCGTAGCCCTCGGCGTGGCCCAGCACCGAGGCGCTGTAGGACGTGCCGTCGGCGAACTTGACGGTCAGTTTGCCGCCGTTGAGCGTCGGCGCGACCACGTGGTTGTTGGTGAGGATGTGGCCCTCGGTGTCGAAGACGAAGCCGGTGCCGGTGCCCGACTCCTGGGAGCCCTGCGCCTTGATGGTGACGACGCTGGGCAGCGCCTTCTGCGCGATGCTGGCGATGGAGCCGGGCGCGGGCTCGTTCTTCTGGGTGTTGCTGGCCTGGACGGTGGTGCTGCGGTGGTCGTCGACCGAGCTGCTGCTGTTGGCGTGGTCGGTGGCGACCACGCCGATCGCGCCGCCCGCGACACCGGCGACCAGTGCGACGGCCGCGAGCAGGGCCACCAGGCCGCCGCGCTTCTTGCGCGGGCCGCCGGAGCCGGTCGGGCCGCCGGGGTAGTCGGCCGGGTAGCCGAGCGGGCCGTTCGGGCCGCCGGGGTAGCCCGCGCCGCCGGCGGCGGCGTCGTGGCCGCCCCAGCCGCCGAGCGGCTGGCCGGCACCGAAGGGGTGGTGGCCGTGCGCGGCGGGCCCGCCGGCGGCCGGAGCACCGTACGGCTCCTGGGCGTTGGCGACGGGCACGCCGTGGGTCGGGGTCGCGTACGGGTTGGCACCCGGCGGCACGGCGGGCGCGGCCGGAGCGGCGGCCTGCGCGGCCACGGCCGGGGCGGGCGCGGCCGGGGCGGGCGACGCGGACGGCAGGACCGGGGGCGGGGCGTCGATGTAGCCGGTGACCGGGTCGACGGCCGGCTCCTGGACGTCGGGCGCGGCCGGGGCCTCCGGCGCGGGGACCTTGGTGAAGGCGACGGTGGGCTTGTGCCCGCCCCCGGCCGGAGCGGCCTCGGCGACCGGCGCGGCGTCGGCCGCGGTCGGTACGGCCACCGGCTCGGCCGTCGGCTCTGGGACCCGGCTGAAGGCCATGGTCGGCTTGTGCCCGCTGTCCGCCGCCGGAGCACCGTCGACCGGAGCCGCGTCCGCCGCCGACGGCTCGGCCGCCGGGTCGGCACCCGGCTCGGCCACGGGCTCGGGCACCCGGTTGAAGGCCATGGTCGGCTTGTGCCCGCCCTGAGCGGTGCCGTCGGAAGCGGCGCCCGCCGCCTCATCGGCCCCCGCGGGCTGCTCCCCCTGCGGCCCGGTGGGCCCAACCTCGCGCTCGGTGCTCACGGACGACCTCCATAGCTGACAGATCCAAGGACCATAGTTTTTCGCACCGACGATTCGATTGCCGTAAGGACCCCTCTGAAGAACTCATAAGAATCCTTAGCCGTCACCGACGGCCGGGGGCTCCCCACCCCCGCCCGGCGTCCCGCGATGCGGACCGCGCACCCGTGGCCTTTGGCGTTCGTACCCGTGCCGGTTAGCCTGTCGCTCCAAACTGACACGCGGGAGCTTGGACCCACCAGGCTGAGAGTGCGCATGTCGACGGTACGCCAGGCGAACGGCAGGCTGACCGTCGAGGGGGCGCTGACCGCCGGAACCTGTCCGGGTAATGCCGGCGTAGGGAGTATCGGCCATGCCGCCTGCTTCGCCATCCTCTTCTTCGGGCGCCTCCGCGTCCAAGGAATTCCCCGACCTCCCCGCCGGCTCGGCCACGGCCACGGCGCTGCTCGACCAGCGGGTCGAGGCGCCGCTGGTCCTGGACACCGAACCGCCGCGCACCCTGCGCTTCCGGGACCACTTCGCGCTCTGGATGAACCTCGGCGTCAGCCTGATCGGCTTCTCGACCGCGGCCACCGTGCTCGGTGAGAAGGGCAGCGAACTGTCGCTGGCCGCCGCGGTGACCGCGATCGTGACCGGTACGGCGGTCGGCACCGCGATGCTCGGCGTGGCCGCGCTGATCGGCGCCCGGACCGGCGCCCCTGCGATGGCCAACCTGCGCGGGCTGTTCGGCACCCGGCTGTCCTACCTGCCGACCGTGCTGAACATCGTCCAGTGCATCGGCTGGGGCGTGTTCGAGCTGCTGACCATCGCGGCCGGCGCGCAGACCGTCGCCCACACCACCGGCTACCGCTGGCTGTTCGTGCTGCTCGCGGGCGCGCTGACCACCGCGCTGACGATCTGGCCGCTGGGCTCGATCACGGTGCTGCGCCGCTTCGTGGCCGGGGCGGTCGCGGTCGCGATGGTGTACTTCACCGTCCAGCTGGGCCGGCAGGGCGTGCCCGACCCGGGCGCGGGCAACTGGCACGGCTTCCTGGGAGCCACCGACGCGATGATCGCGGTGTCGATCTCCTTCGTCCCGATGGCCGCCGACTACACCCGGCACTCGCGCACCCCCCGCTCCTCCTTCTGGGGCAGCTTCTCCGGCTACACCGTCGCCCAGGTCTGGTGTTACGTCCTCGGCCTGATGGCGCTGCTGCAGTCCGACGGCGACCCGGGCCGGATCTTCGACTCCTTCCTCGGCGTCTGGGCCGGCTGGCTGTTCCTGCTGGTGCTGGTGCTGCGCGAGACCGACCAGTCCTTCGCCAACGTGTACTCGACCGCGATGTCGCTGCAGAACCTGCTGCCGCGGGTCGACCGCCGGGTGCTGAGCGGCGGGATCGGCGTGCTGACCACCGTGCTGGCACTGCGGATCGACCGGTTCACCGACACGTACAGCAACTTCCTCGGCCTGATCGGCTCGGTGTTCGTGCCGCTGCTGGCGGTGCTGGCGGTGGACTACTTCTTCGGCGCCGGCCGGCACGGCTGGGACCTCTCCGAGCGGGCGCCGTCCCGATGGCTGATGCTGCTGCCGTGGGTGCTGGGCTTCGCCGTCTACCAGTTCATCGCGCCGACTGCGGTGGCCGGCTGGTGGGTGGACTTCTGGACCTCCGCCCAGGAGTCGCTGCACTTCACCCCGCAGGAGTGGACCTCCGCCTCGCTGTTCGCCTTCCTGGTGCCGGCGCTGGCGACCTGGGCGCTCACCCCGCTGACCCGGCGCGCCACCGCGAGCTGACCGGCCGGAGGCGGAGCCGGCCCCACGGGTTGGGACCGTCTTCGCCTCCACGACACCTGCGCCCCCTATCGTTGGGGCCGTGACCAGCCCAGACCTGCCCCCGGCGGTGGCGCGCACCGCGCCCTCCGTCCAGGTGATCGCCCACCGCGGTTCCTCCCACGCGCTGCCCGAGCACACCCTCGCGGCCTACCGGCGCGCGCTCGACGAGGGCGCGGACGCCGTCGAGTGCGACGTCCGGGTGACGGCCGACGGTCACCTGGTCTGCGTCCACGACCGCCGGATCGGCCGGGTCTCCAACGGCCGGGGCACCGTCTCCGCGATGACCCTCGCCGAGCTGGAGGCGTACGACTTCGGAGCGTGGAAGACCGGCAGGCCCAGCACCGACCCCGAACTGCGGGGCGTGCTGCGGCTGGAGCGGCTGCTGGAGCTGGTGGTGGACTGCGGCCGCCCGGTGGACCTGGCGATCGAGACCAAGCACCCGGTGCGCTTCCGCGGCCGGGTCGAGGCCGAACTGCTGCGGATGCTGGAACGGTTCAAGATCGGCGCGGCCCGGGAGGGCGACCGCCCGTCCGCCCGGATCATGAGCTTCTCCTCGATCGCGCTGGACCGGGTGGCCGCCGCCGCGCCCGACTTCCGGCGGGTGTTCCTGATCGAACGGATGCTGCCGCTGCTCGGTCAGCTGCGGCCGGGCCGTCCGCTGCCGGGCGGGGCGCGGATCGCCGGTCCGGGCATCGAGCTGATCAGGGCCAGGCCGCAGCTGGTGCCCCGGCTGCGCGAGCTGGGCCACGAGGTGCACGTGTGGACGGTGGACGAGCCGGCCGACGTCGAACTCTGCCTGGAGCTCGGGGTGTCCGCGATCATCACCAACCGGCCCGCCGAGGTGCTGGCGCAGCTCGGGCGCTGATCCGGGGCGGGAACCGCCGCCGTACCGGTGGGACCCGGTCACTCTGGTCGGCAGGCAAACCTTCCGCGCACGGTATTGCCGGAATTCCCGCCTGCGGGCGACGGAGGGTGAGCGTGGAATGGACTCTCGTCGACCCTGGGTCGTGCTGCTCGAAATGGACTCGCGGGATCCCCCGATGGTCGTTTCCGACGCATTACCAAGGGGCATCCATCCCTCGGCATACGCTGAAGGAGGTCCGGGGGTGGCGTTGATGGTGGCGCGCGAAGTGCCTACTTCATCGACCATGGCAGTGCCGCACGGCCCAGCGAGTGTCGGGGTCGCACGGCGCCGACTGCGTCGAGATCTGGGTGACAGGCAGATACCGGAACCGGTTATTGACGATGCCGTACTGATCCTCTCCGAACTGTTGAGCAACGCCTGTCGGTACGCCCGTCCGCTCGGCCCGCTGCCCGCCCTGGGCCGCGGGACCCGGGCCGAGGTGGTCGACCAGGTGCTGGTCGGCGTCCCGTCCGGGACGCACCCGGCGCCGGGCGGGCGGGAGCGCGAGGACGGCCCGGCCGAGCCGGACGGCGGGGTGCTGGTCCGCTGGCAGATGCACGCCGACGGCGTGCTCACCCTGGAGGTCACCGACGGCGGCGCGGCCACCCGGCCGGTGCCCGGAAGCCCTTCGGTGAGCTCGCGCGGCGGCCGCGGCCTGGGCATCGTCGACCAGCTGGCCAGCGACTGGGGCGTGCGCGACGCGCCCGGCGAGGTGACGGTCTGGGCGGCGCTGCCCGCCCGTGCCCGGCACGCCCGGCGCACCGGCGGCGACGCGCGCAGCGCGTAGCGGGTAGCCGCGGGCCGCGCACGACGCCCGCCCCGGCGCGTCCCGCGCGCCGGGGGAACCTCAGTAGGCTTCCCGGTGAACAGGACCACCGTCCCCGGGAGAGCCGCAGCATGGGCAAGAAGGCCGCCAAGAAGGCGCCGCAGCGCCAGTCCACCACCGCCGTCACGGGTGAGATCCCCGTGGTCGGGGCCCGCGAGGACTGCCCCTGCGGCTCGGGCCGCCGCTACAAGGCCTGCCACGGCCGGGAGGCGTCGCACGCGGTGCAGGAGCTGGTGCACCGCCCGTTCGAGGGCCTGCCGGGCGAGGCCGACTGGGTGGCGCTGCGCGAGCTGGTGCCCGCCGCCACGGTGCCGCTGACGCTGGCCGCCGGAGTGGCCGGGACCGCCGGCGGTGACGTCCCGTCGGTGACCCTGGCGACCGTGCTGCCGCTGGCCTGGCCGGCCCTGCGCCGCCCGGACGGCTCGATCCTGCTGGGCCTGCAGACCCAGTCCTCCTCCGGCGACCTCAGCCGTGACCTCGCGGACGCCCTGGAGCTGGCCCTGGCCACCGAGCCGGGCAGCCCCGTCCCGGCCCGCCGGACCGTTCCCGGCGGCCGCCGTCTCCAGGACCTGCTGGACACCACCGCCGCCTTCACGCCGACCGTGCACACCGGCTTCGAGTTCTGGCTGGAGGACGCCGAGACCGCCACCGGCGAGGTCGCCGCCTCGCTGGAGCGCGCCAACGCCTCGGCCATCCCGACCGAGAAGCTCGCCGGCGTCGACGCCGCCTACTGGTGCGGCACCCCGGACAAGAACCACCTGCGCTGGGTGATGACCGTGCCCGAGGAGCAGCTGCTGGACGCGCTGGCCCGGCTGAACGCCGCCGGCGAGGCCTCGCTCGGCCCGGACACCCGCCTGGTCGGCTCCTTCCGCGCGCACGGCCTGACCGTCCCGGTGTGGGACCTCCCGCTCGCCATGACCGCCGCCGACTGCGAGAAGCCGGCCGCCGAGTTCGCCGAGCGGCTCGCCGCCGTCCTCGCCGACGCCACCCCGCTGACCGCCGAGGAGCGGCGCGCCCGCGCGAACCTGGTGAACCGTCAGGTCACCCTGAACTAAAGCGCGCAGGATCCGGGTGATACGCGTCACATTGTCGCCGCGAAGCCGCAATTTCCGGGCCTGGAGGGCGTCTTGGAAATTGGCGCGGGCGCGGATCCTTGTTACTGTCTAAAGAGTCCGGCCGCTGGTGCATCCCCCGTCGCCAGCGGCCGGATCTTTTGTTTTTCCGGAACGTCCCGCACCGCCGGGCGCCGAGTCCGGTACGACCCGGCGGTCCGTCAGTACGCCGAGCGGCCGCTGTCCAGCCGGACCGTCGCCTCCACCAACTCGCCCAGCAGCGGCCCGACCTGCGGCAACCGGACCCCGCCGCCCACGGCCGGTCGCGGCGCCAGCACCCAGCGCACCCTTCCGGCCCCGCCGCCGGGCGGCAGTGGCAGGAAGCCCCCCGGCCCGTGGTAGCGCAACGAGCCGGGAACCCAAGGGAGTTGGGCGAGCATCTCACCCAAGGCGTCGAGCGAGTACGGGGCCACCAGCAGCGCGTAGCGGCCCGGCATCGCGAGCACCGGCCCGAGCGGCAGCCGCAGCGCCCCCAGGTAGACCAGCGCCCGGGCACCGGCCGCCGCGGGCAGGCTGACCGCCGACACCGCGGAGCCGGTCGCGGCCAGCACCGGCGCGTCCGGGCTCTGCCGCTCCCACCACCAGCGCACCATCCGGGCGTCCGTGGTGGCGGCCAGCAGCGAGGGGTCGTGCGGGTGGGCGCCGGGCACCGGACAGTCCGGGTCGCCGCAGGAGCAGCGGCCGCCGCACAGCACGGTGCCCGGCACCACGGGCCAGCGGTGGTCGACGGCGGCCGTCAGGGCCGCGGCCAGCCGGGCGGACGACTCCTGCGACCGACTCTCCGGGCTCTTCGGGTTCTCACGCATGGCGCTCGTTCCTTTCCCTGACCGCTCGGTTCGCTCCGCCCCACCGACATCCGTCGGGACCCGCCACGCGGGCCCGCGGCGACACGGCCCCGGGCTGCGCGAAGCGGGGCGGGCGGCATGGCGGACGGCGCGGCTAGGACGTGGAGCACGGTGTGGAGCACGACATGAGAAGGGCCGCGCACTGGAACAGCCCCTGGAACGAGAATCCCGTATGCGACCGGATGGACGCCGCCCGGGCGCGCTTGGTTCCACCGTACGAGTGAGAGACTTCCGGCCAGGCCGGGAGCGCGGGCGGCTCGGACATACGATCCCGACGGCCGCCCGGTCCGTCCCCTCGGTTCTGCCCGCTCGCGGCTCGCTCCATGCCTGCGGCCACGACCGGCGCGCGCACCGACCGCGCACGCCCTCCGACCGGGTCGAGCAGCCGCGGAAGCGGCCACCGCGTCGCCCTGGATCTGGACATGCCCCGAATGGCCTGTGTAGAAGTGGTGGCATTGCTGTCGATCAATGACGAGTAGTAGCGAATCGAGGCGAAACACGCCCTTTGGCCGTGCTCGCTCCACATTGGCCGTACCTGGGGGTTCCGCATGGCACGTAGCACCGCGTCAGGAGTGGCGGCATGACCAACTCCCACCCGTCGACGTCCCACCCGTCGCCGACGACCGCCGAACCGGGCGATCCCGGCTGCCCAGGCGGGCTCACCGTCCTCGACCCGCCCGACCTGTCCGGCCCCGCCGACGCATCGGACGGCCCCGCGGACGGCCCCGCGGCACCGTCCACCACCGTGCAGGACCGTTTGGCCGGACGCCTGTCCGATATCACCAGCCTCCACGAGCACACCGGGCGCCTCGTCCGCGCCCGCGGCCTCCCCGCCACCCTGGACGCCGTCCTCGCCTCCGGCGCCGCCCTGCTCGGCGCCGACCGCGGCGTCCTGGTCACCCTGACGCCGGGCGGCGGCCCCGGCCAGCCCGTCGGCCTCGGCCTCGACCGGGCCAGCCTCGGCGCCCTGGAGACCGTCCCCACCGAACAGAGCCTGCTCGCCCGGCTGCTGCGCGAGCACGACCGGCCCGAGCAGCTGCACTCCCCCGACCTCGCCGAGGACCCGGCCATCGGCGACCGGCTGCGCGAACTCGCCGTCCACCTCGGCCTCGGCGGAGCCGTCGGCCTGCCGCTCGCCACCGTCGAGGACGGCCCGCTCGCCGCCGCCGTCTGGTTCTACGACCGGCCCGCCGAACCGACCCCGTGCCAGCGCGAACTGGCCCGCCACTACTGCGAGATCGCCGCCCCGCTGCTCGCCAAGCAGCTGGAGGCCGAGCGCATCCGGCGCACCACCGAGGCGCTGCGCCGCGGCCTGTTGCCCGACCACCTCCCCCGGGCCGCCGGGCTGCGACTGGCCGCCCGGATCGCCCCGGCCGGCCTGGACCGCTCCAGCGGCAGCGACTGGTACGACGCCATCCCGCTGCCGGACGGCACCGTCGGCCTCACCGTCGGCTCGGTCTCCGGCGACGGCCCCGGGGCGGGCCCCGGCTCCGCCCCCGGCGCGGCCGCCGCGATGGGCCGGATCCGGGCCGCGCTGCGGGCGTACGCGGTGCTGGAGGGCGAGGACCCGGTCTCCGTCCTCGGCGACCTGGAGCTGCTGCTCAAGACCACCGAGCCGACCCGCACCGCCACCGCCGTCTACGCCTGGGTCGAGCCCGAGGAGCGCCGGATCACCCTGGCCGGGGCCGGGCACTGCCCGCCGGTCCTGGTCGGCCGGCACGGCGCCGCGTTCGTGGAGACCTCGCTCTCCGCGCCGCTCGGCATGCTGGCCTGCTGGGAGGCCCCCGGGGTCGAGTTCACCGCCGAGCGCGGCGACACCCTGCTGCTCTACACCGAGGGCCTGGCCCGCCGCTGCGGACCGACCCTGCACTCCGGACAGGCCAACCTGCGCCGGGCCGCCGCCGACGCCCCGCGCGACGTACGGATCGACCCGGACCGGCTCTGCGCCCACCTGCTGGCCGTCTGCCCCGACCCGGACGCCGCGCCCGCCACCGAAGACCTGATGCTGCTGGCCGCGCGCTTCGAGTAGGCGCACGAACCCCGGACCGGTGAGCGGCCGGGCGTCCGTACCATGGGACGCACGGCCGCCCGCGCGTGTCGCGACCCGACACCTCCCCCGAGGGCGGCGGTACCACCCCCAAGGAGGCGTTGCACGTGACCGAGGACCGGACCCCCGCGGTGGCCGAGAACCCCGAGGCCGAGGGCGGCGAGGAGCCGCCGCAGTTCAAGGGCCGCAAGAACGGCCTCTACGGCGAGATCTCGGACGAGCTGTCCGCCTCGATGAAGTCCGGCTGGGCCGACACCGAGCTGCACGGCCTCTCCCCGATCGCCCAGGCCCGGTACGCCGCCGAGCGCCGCGCCAAGCTGTCCGCCGCCCACCCCGGCGTGCGCCTGGTCGTCCCCGCCGGCAACCTGCGGGTGCGCGCCAACGACACCGACTACAACTTCCGCGCCGCCAGCGAGTACGTGCACCTCACCGGTGACCAGACCGAGGACGCGGTGCTGGTCGGCGAGCCGACCGGTGACGCGGGCCACGAGTTCACGCTCTACCTGCTGCCCCGCTCCGACCGCGAGAACGGCGAGTTCTGGCTCGACGGCTACGGCGAGCTGTGGGTCGGCCGCCGGCACAGCCTGAGCGAGCAGGAGCAGCTGCTCGGCCTGCCGGCCCGCGACGTCCGCAAGGCCGCCGAGGAGCTGGCCGAGCGCGCCAAGGGCTCCGCCGTGCCGACCCGGATCGTCCGCGGCTACGACGCCGGCCTGGAGGCCGCGCTCGCCGACGTGCTGGACGCCGACGAGGACGCCGGGTTCAAGGAGTTCCTGAGCGGCCTGCGGCTGGTGAAGGACGAGTGGGAGATCGGCGAGCTGCGCGCCGCCTGCGACGCCACCGTCAAGGGCTTCACCGACGTGGTCCGCGAGCTCGGTCAGGCCGTCGCCACCTCGGAGCGCTGGATCGAGGGCACGTTCTGGCGCCGCGCCCGGGTCGAGGGCAACGACGTCGGCTACGGCACCATCGCCGCCGCCGGCCCGCACGCCACCACCCTGCACTGGGTCCGCAACGACGGCGACGTGCGCCCCGGCGAGCTCCTGCTGCTGGACGCCGGCGTGGAGACCCACACCCTCTACACCGCCGACGTCACCCGCACCCTGCCGATCAACGGCTCCTTCACCGAGCTGCAGCGGAAGATCTACGACGCGGTGTACGACGCCCAGGAGGCCGGCATCGCCGCGGTCAGGCCGGGCGCCCGCTTCCGCGACTTCCACGAGGCCTCGCAGCGCGTCCTCGCCGAGCGGCTGCTCGCCTGGGGCCTGCTGGACGCCTCGGCGTACGATGTCGAGAAGGTCCTGGAGCTCGGCCTGCAGCGCCGCTGGACCCTCCACGGCACCGGCCACATGCTCGGCCTGGACGTCCACGACTGCGCCCACTCCCGCCGCGAGGAGCACGTCGACGCCCTGCTGGTGCCCGGCATGGTGCTCACCGTCGAGCCCGGCCTGTACTTCCAGCAGGACGACCTGACCGTGCCGGAGGAGTACCGCGGCATCGGCGTCCGGATCGAGGACGACATCCTCGTCACGGCGGACGGCAACGAGAACCTCTCGGCGGGTCTGCCGCGCCGCTCCGAGGACGTCGAGGCGTGGATGGCCTCGCTCTCCTGACCCGAGCGCCGGAGGGCCAGGCCCCCGTCACACCGGGGGGCCGGGCCCTTGCGCCCGTCGGTGGGGGTCAGCGACGAACGGCGGGACGGACCGTGGTGACGGCGCCGTAGTGGCCGTCCGAGTCACCGCCGACCGCGATCTCCACCGGCCGGGCCGTGTCGGCCCGCTTCAGGCCCACCCGGACGGTGTACTCGGTCGGGTCGCCCTTCATCACACCCGTCAGCTGGGACGGCGCCACTCCGAGCAGTCCGTTGCAGTCCGGGGCCACCTCGAAGTTCTTCCACTCGTCACGGACCTTCACCTCCACGGTGACGTCCTGCCAGGTCAGGCCCTCGCTGACCGCGAGGGGCAGCCGCACCACGGGGCGCAGCAGGCCCGGACCGTCGGGCGACGAGACCGTGAAGGTGAACTCGGTCGGGGTCTTGCCGAGGACGAGGTCGGTCGGGGCGGTCACCGAGGTCACGACCGGACGGTGGCTGTCGACGACCGCCGTGTTCACCACGCTCTTCGCGACGGTGGCGAAGGAGTGCGGCACCACGGCGTCCGCCTCGACGGCCAGCTTGCCGGGCTGGTTGCGCGCGTCGAGCACCATCCGGTACTCGACGGTCCGGCTCTCACCTGCCGCCAGGGTGAAGGCCGCGTCGTCGCCCGTGCGCGCGTAGTCCATCCCACCACCCTGGCTCAGCGACGGCAGGGCCTTCCAGCCGGAACCGTCCTTGCGCTCCAGGGTGCCGTTCGCCATCGCGAGCACCTGCCGGCACTGCGCGCCTTCGAACGGCTGGGTCGCCACCACCGGCGCCACCTGACGGCTGCCCGAGGCGTCGTTGTTCTTCCAGGTCACCGAGAAGGACACCCGGTCGCCGATCTCGACCCGCCGGTTCTCGTCCAGGCCGTTGAAGGTGATGCCGATGTCCTGGGCCCCGGTGCCGCTCCCGGCGGTGGACGGGGTGCCGCTGCCGACGGTGGACGTGGTGCCGCTCTTCGCGTTGTCGCGGGAGGTGCTCCCCGTGGTGCTCCGCGAGGTGCTCCGGGCGGCAGGCGCGTCCCGGTGGCCGTGGGTGGCGGGGGTCGACACCCCGGCGGAGGTGGCCGCCGCGGTCGGGGCGGGGGTGGAAGGGGTACCAGGCGCGGTGCCGAAGGGGGTCGCCGGTGCGCTGACCGCGGGGGCGGCCGGGCGGGTGGCGCTTGCGGCGGACTGGCTGCCGTTCTCCTGGGGGCCACAGGCGGCGAGCCCGACGGCGGTGACGACAACAAGCGGAACAATCTTCGCAATACGGGCGACAACGGACGTGCTCATGTGACAGCCCCCCAAGGACCTGGTGAAGATGATGGTGACGGTGATCGGGTGTGCGGGCGCCTCGTCCCTCGTCCCGAGGAGCCGGCCCGAGTCCCGGCCCCGCCGGCTCGCTCCCCGCCTCTCACCCTGATAGACGTGCATCCCCCCAGGGGGTTGCACATGGGTTCGGAGATTTTTCCGCGAACTCCCCTGGACGCCGAAAGGCGCCGCGACCAGGGGAGGAATCCCTGGTCACGGCGCCTCAGCGGTCCGGCGCGCTACTTCACGACCGTCACCGGAACGGTCTGGGCGCCGAGGACGACCAGCGGCGACCCGACGTACGGCAGTGTCGCCCGGGCGATCACGGGCATCGTTCCGGGACCGTCCGCCGGGTCAAGCGTCAGTCGGTACGTCACCTTCCGGCTCGCGCCCGGTGCCAGTGGGAACCAGGCCGCCTTGTCCACCATGGCGTAGTCCATCCCGCCCCCCGGCGAGATCGTCGGCAGCTGGGTCCAGTGGTCGCCGTCCTGACGCTCGAGCTTGCCCACGTTCATGTCGACGGCCCCGCCGGCCGGCGTCCCCGCGTACTGGTCGGTGTACACCAGCGGCTGGATCTGGGCGTAGGAGTTCTGGCCGGTGTTCCGGTACGTCACCGTGAAGGTGACCGGGACACCCTTGTTGGACACCTGCTGCCCCGGACCGAGCCCGTCGGAGATCGTGACGGCGATGTCGTCGGCGCTCGCGCGGGCGGGCGGCGGCGAAGCGACCGGCGCCTTGTGGCCGCGCACGTCCAGACTGTCGACGATCGACTGCAGGCCGGCCTGGTAGTCAGCCTTCAACCCGTTCGCCACGACGTACACCTGGTCCGGACCGATCCCCCACAGTTGGGCCGTGAAGGTGTCGCCCGGCTTGCAGGTGACCTGCCACTGCGTCTTGTCGGCCGTCTTCCCGGCCACCGCGGGCCGGGTCCGTACGGGCGCGCCGACCGCCGAGTAGGCACCGGCGGGAACGTACGGCCGGCCCCAGATCGGACAGTTCGGCTGGTGGCCCCAGCCGGAGCCGGAGGCCAGGTCGTCCGTCGTCGGCCAGGCGCCGCCTTCGAGTTCGTCCGGGCTGTCGTAGGCCACGACCAGGACGCCGTACGGCTCGCACTGCGTCTGGCTCCAGTTCTGCTGCGAGTCGGTGGGGGCACCCGGACTCAGGACGCAGACCCGGTCGGCCGAGACCGGCACGGCCTTCCACCCGGCCGGAACCCTGAACTTGACGCCCCGGAAGGTGTACGAGCTCGCCGGGCTGGTCGCCGTGGGGGGCGAGGACGGGGTGTCGTCGTCCGCCAGCGGCACGTCCGTCTCCGCGTCGCCGGTCGGAGTGGCGGCCGTGGTGGGGGTGTCGGTCGCGGTCGCGCTGGGCGTGGGCGTCGGGCTCGGGGAAGTGGTGAGGCTGGCGGCCGGGGGCGGGGGGACGTCCTGCTTGGCGACCGGGCTGCCGTGCAGGGCGACCACGCCGATCGCCGCGGCGGCGGCGAGGCCGAGCAGCGGCACGGTGACGGCGTACACCGGGCGCAGCCGGCGCACCCGGCTCCTCGGGGGTGCGGCCGGGCGCAGGTCGTGGGCGGTGATCAGGGACGTACGGGCGTTCATCGCCTCCCGGAGCAGCCGTTCCATCGGGGTCCCGGCCGACCCGTCGTCGTCACCGCCGCCCGGGCGGTGGGGCTTGTCGGTCATCGAACCTTCTCCAGGTGCTTTTCCAAGGCGTCCAGGGCGCGACTGGCGGTGGACTTCACGGCGCCCCGGGACAGCCCCAGGGTCTCGGCTATCTGCGCCTCCGACATGTCGGACCAGTAGCGCAGCACCAGCACCTCGCGCTGGCGGGGGGTCAACTCCTGCAGGGCGACGAGCACCCGCCGGTGTTCGTCGTTGAGCACCGCGTGGTCCTCGGCGGAGGGTGCGTCGGGCTCGTGCGGGGGCACGTACTCCCGGGCGGTCTTGCGGCGGCGCAGCATCGAGCGGGCGCCGTTGACCACCGAGGTCCGCAGGTACCCGAGCGCGTTGTCGAGGTCGTCCAGGTGCTCGCCGTGGCGCTGGTAGAGCTGGGTGAAGGCCTCCTGCACGACGTCCTCGGCCAGGTCCTGGTGGTCGACCAGCAGGACGGCCATCCGGACCAGGCCCAGCCGGTGGGCGTGGTACAGGTCGGTCAGGCTGGGCCGGTCCTCCGCGGGCTTGCGGCCGCCGCGCAGCAGCCGGAAGCCGGAGCGGCGCCGGGCCGCCTGCTGGTCCGTGGTGAGCGGGTGGTCCGGCTCTCCGGCCTCCTGCGCGCCGAACAGTGCGACGACCGCTCCGCGGACTCCGCGGGCTCCCCGGACTCCGCGGACGGAGAGGCCGTGCTCCCGCCGTGGCGCGGCGAACGGCCCGATGGCCATGGACATGTACGGTTCCGCTTTCCCCCGGGACGGTGACGGCGTACTCCGCCGGACCGTCAGGCACCTGATGTCGATCTTGATCGGGGAGATCCTCGCAGCCACCTCCGGCCCGGCTCCCTCCGCCCCCGTAGCAATGGACGTGTGGAACGGGAGGAGGTTGCAGGGGGATTCGAAGAAACATCCGGGGTGGCCGAAACAGCTACACTCACCGGGATTCCGCCACCCGTGAACAGGGGGTTCCGCATGGCCGAGCCGATCGCCGAGCCGACCACCGAGCCGAACGGCGGGGACCGGGTCGCCCGGTCGCGCCCGGTGGCCGTCACCATCGGCCGGCGCCCGGAGCCCGTGCACGACGTCGCGGTGTACGCCTTCGAGGGCATGGCACCGTTCGAACTCGGCGTGGTGGTCGAGGTGTTCGGGCTCGCGCGGCCCGAGTTGGGCGGACTGCTGGCGGCGCCCTGGTACGGCCTGAAGGTGTGCGCCGACCGACCGGGGACGGCACTGGACGCGGTGGGCGGCTTCGCGCTGACCGCCCGGCACGGCCTGGACGACCTCGCGGCGGCCGACACCGTCGTCATCCCCGGCGTGCGCAACGCCTTCAGCGGCGTGGGCGCACCTGGGGGAGTCTCCCCCGGTCTGGTCGAGGCGCTGCGGACGGCGCACGAGCGCGGCGCCCGGATCGTGTCGATCTGCTCGGGTGCCTTCGCGCTGGCCGCCGCCGGGCTGCTGGACGGCAAGGAGGCGACCACCCACTGGCGGTACGCCGAACTGCTCCAGCAGCGGTACCCGCGGGTGCGGGTCAACCCGGACGTCCTGTACGTGGACCACGGCGACGTGCTGACCAGCGCGGGCAGCGCGGCCGGCATCGACCTGTGCCTGCACCTGGTCCGCCGGGACCACGGCGCCAAGGTGGCCAACAGCGTGGCCCGCCGCTTCGTGGTGGCGCCGCACCGGGACGGCGGGCAGGCCCAGTTCATCGAGGCCGCGGTCCGCCCGGTCGAGGAGGACGAGGACGGGGTCGCCCGCAGCATGCAGTGGGCGCTGGACCACCTGTCCGAACCGCTGACCGTCTCGGCGCTGGCCCGGGCCGCCCGGATGTCGGACCGCTCGTACCTGCGGCACTTCACCGCACGCAACGGCACCAGCCCGATGCGCTGGGTGGTCACCCAGCGCATCGCGGCCGGTCTTGCGCTGCTGGAGACTCCGGAGGGGACGGTGGAGGAGATCGCCGCGGCCGTCGGCTTCGAGAGCGCGGCGACCTTCCGGCACCACTTCGGCCGGGTGATGCGCACCTCGCCGACCGCCTACCGGCGCTCCTTCGGGCGCGGGGTGGCGTGACCCGCCCCGCCTGCCGCTACGCCTGCTCGTGGCGGTCGGCGTTGGCCACGATGGCGTCGTGCAGCCACTGGGCCAGGCCGGGGGCGAGCTCCTCGTAGGTGGTGGTCCAGCGCGGGTCCGAGACGTACAGGCAGGCCAGCCCGCGGTGGATGGTGAAGGTGCAGTCGTAGAAGTTCCGGCAGATGTGCTGCCGGTGGGCCTCGGCGAGGTCCATGGCCGCGGTGCCCTCGGCGGGCTCGCCGGCCGTGACCGCCTCGGCCAGGCGGGCGTTGAGTTCGGTCATCTCGGTCTGGATGCGTTGCCAGTCGGCCTTGGTGTAGCCGCCGGTGCGGCGCTGGGACTCGGCCCAGGCCTCGGTGTCGCCCCAGCGCTGTTCGGCTTCCTGCTCCCAGTCCTCCTGGTAGCCCTCGCCGAAGATCTCGAACTTCTCCTCCGGGGTCAGCTGAATGCCCATCCTGCGTGCCTCCATGGCGTGTTCGACGGCTGCGGCGAGGTCCTGGAGGTGCCGGATCCGGTCGGTCAGCAGCTGGTGCTGCCGCCGGAGGTGCTCGCTCGGGCTGACCGAGTCGTCGTCCAGGATCGCCGCGATCTCGTCCAGGGGGAATCCGAGCTCGCGGTAGAACAGGATCTGCTGCAGCCGGTCGAGGTCGGCGTCCACGTAGCGGCGGTAGCCGGCCCGGGTGCGCCCCGCGGGGGACAGCAGGCCGATCTCGTCGTAGTGGTGCAGGGTGCGGACGGTCACCTTGGCGATCTTCGCCACGGCGCCGACCGAGTGGCCCTCGTCCTCGCTCATCCGGAAACTCCTCCCTGGTGCTGACTCCACCCTGCGCTCTCACGTCGCGTGAGGGTCAAGCCGCCTCTCCGGGCCGGGCTCAGACACCGACCGGCTCCCGCTCGCGCCGCCGGGCCGGGCTCAGGCGTCGACCAGCTCCCGCTCGCGCCGCCGGGCCGCCCGACGGCGCCCGTCCCCGCCGCCCCGGGCCGATGGCCGGGGTCGGCGGGTCTGCTGGGTGGGCCAGAGCAGCACGTACACGGCGGAGACCACCACGAAGGCGAGCCGGACGAAGCCGCGGGCCGAGTCGGACGGGAGGAACAGCGTGCCGCCGTACAGCGCGCCCAGCGCGATCCAGCTCCACCACGGGACCAGCCGCTTCTGCCCGACCGCGTCCCAGAGCAGGGTGCCGAGCAGGATCGAGGCGGTGTAGTACGTGTAGACGCTCGGGTCGAGCAGGATCCGGGCGTCCGCGCCGAGCAGCACAACGGCGGGCCAGCGGCCGCGCCACACGGCGACGCAGCCGAGGCCGATGCCCAGCGCGAACTGGGTCGGCCGGTCCCACCAGGGCGTGGACGGGTCGGTGACCCCGAACCAGCGCAGCGCGGAGGCGGGCTGGTTCGGGATGGTGAACTTGGCCGCCGCCATGGTGTCCAGGTTGCCCAGGTAGAACGGCAGCCAGGCGATCGCGACGAGGAGGCAGAACCAGAGCGCGGTGCGCAGCCAGGCGGGCCGGGGCAGGGCCAGGACCAGCGGGGCGAAGGCGATCGCCCAGGGTTTGGAGTCGACCGCCAGGGCCAGGAAGACCGCGACCTGGACGGGCTTGCCGCGGGCCAGGGCATGGGCGGCGAGGGTGGTGAAGAACAGCGCGAGGACGTCGTCCAGGTGCGCGAAGCGGACCGAGACCTCGACCCACATCGGGATGAACGCGAGCCCGGCGATCAGCAGGCGCTGCTGGAGCCGGCGGTGGTTGGTGCCGGTGCCGAGGTAGTGCAGGGCGGCGGTGCGGCCGACCAGGACCAGCATCACCAGGCCGAGCCCGGCGCTCACCGCCTCGGCGACCAGCTGGCCGACGTGCGGGGAGAACGGGGCGGTGAGCCGGGCGGCGGCCAGGCTGACCGGACCGATCTGCAGCTCCGGGTGGTGGGCGTAGAGCGAGAGGCCGCCGTCGGGCTGCCCGCTGAAGAGCAGCTGCTCGCCCTGGCGCAGGTAGTGCCAGGAGAAGCCGCCGCTGGGCTCGACCAGGAAGAACCAGAGCACTGTCCACGCCGTCAGCAGCACGTGGTGCCTACGGAGTGGCAGGCCCGCGATCCGACCGGTCGCGGATTCGTAGTCGGTGGTGGTCTGTGCCGTGCGTTCTCCCCGCACCTGTCCCTCTCCCCGCCGTTCCGCCCCCTCCGGCCGGACATCCTATGTGACGGAGGAGAACGGCCCGTGCCGCCCGGAGGTCCGTCAACGAGGACGGCCGGGCGGCACGGGGGTGGTCGGGGTGCTCAGGAACAGCTCCCCGTTCCGTCAGTCGCGGGTCAGCTCTGCTGCCCGGCCTTGCGGCGGCGCAGCACCACGAGGGTGCCGACACCGGCGACCAGCACGGCGCCGCCGGCGGCCGCGATCGCGGTGGTGTCATCGCCGCCACCGGTGGTGGCGAGGCTCTTGTCCGCGTCGGCGGCGGCCGACTTGGCCTTGGTGACGACGGCCGGGGTGATCTTCGGCGGGGTGACCTTCGGCACGTCCACCGGGAAGTCGATCGGCTGCTGGGCGTCGGTGCTGCTGCCGGACGGGGCCGGGGTGGTGGTCGCGCCGGAGTCGCTCGGGGAGGCGGACGGCGAGGCGGTGCCGGTGGCCGGGGTGGTCGGCGCGGGGGTGGTCGGGGCCGACGTGGTCGGGGCCGGCGTCGTCGGCGTGGTGGTGGGGGTCCCCGTCGCGGTGGTCGAGGACGACGCGGTGGCGGTCGGGCTCGGCTTGCCGGTCTTGGTCGGGGTGGGGGTCGGGCTGGGCTTGCCACCGCCACCGGCCTTGATGGTGAAGCCGGCGCCCTTGATCCCGTCGCAGCTGAAGCGGCCGTTGTCGGACTCGTCGTCGGCGTTGGCCGAGAAGACCACCGGCACGACGCCGGCCTTGCCCAGCGGGGTGTCCTTGGTGAAGGAGACCCGGACGTCGATGTCGATCCGCTTGTCCGGGGCGAGGTAGAGCAGCGCGTCGTCGGCGGGGCCGCCGTCGCTCACGCCACCGAGCAGGATCAGCACCGCGCTGTCGTCGCCGTCACCGCCACCGGGCGCGATCGAGCCGGTCCGCCAGGTGCCGCCGCCGGGCAGGCCGGCCGGCAGCTGGTACTCGACCTTGAGGTCCTTGGCCTTGAGCGTGCCGGCCTTGTTCTTGAACTTCAGCAGCGGGAAGGCGACGAAGTCGTTCTTGGTCGAGTTCTGGATCCGGTAGGAGAAGACACGGGCGTCGCCGCCGGCGACGAAGGTGTCCGGGACGCCGCGAACCGAGAGGTCGAGGCTCTGGTGCTTCGCCTGCGCGGCCTGAGCGGCGGCGGACGGGGCGGCGGCGGACGGGGCGGCGGCGGACGGGGTGCCGGCGGACGGGGTGCCGGGGGAGCCGACGGCCATGGCGCCCTGCGCGCCGGTGAGCACCAGCGAGGACGTGAGCGCGGCGACGCCGGCCAGGGCAAGACTGCGACGTATGGACAAGAGAGACCTCACGGAAGTGTCCGGGCGAGGCCCGGGCGCGAGGGGGCGGCCGCAGACGCCGCGAAACCCCCCGCGAAGCTGAAAGTCCGACGGAGAGTACCGAACGATCCAACCACTCCGGAAGGCAGGTGGCCCGCTGTGGCCCACTTCCGGGGCCAGGGCGTCCGAATCGCCCCAACTACGTCCACTATCAGGGCTTTTGTGCTGCGGCAAAAGATGAGCACAGAGTGACGGGTACACGTCCGGACGGACAGCACCGCACGGCTCTCGATGGCGTGAATGCGTCAGTCGGTCCCGGGCCGGCGTGACGCCCGCCCGGGACCGCGGCGTCGGATCGGCCTCAGCCTCGGCCCCGGGCTCAGCACCGGCGCCGGCCTCAGCCGGCGAAGAAGGACTTGGCCACGATCAGCGCCCGCTCGTCGCGCAGGACGTCCCCCGGGCGGGTGCCGTTGCCGATCAGCGCGCCGCCCCAGCGCATCCCCATGTACTCGGCGGTCAGCTTGAGCGTGCCGATCATGGGCTCGGCCTTGTCCTCCGTGCCGGCCAGGACGGTGACGCCCCAGAGCGTGCCCCCGTTCATCCCGGCGCGGAAGTCCACCCCGGGCACCCGGAACCAGGCCGACCAGTAGTCGAGGTAGAGCTTGGCGGTGGTCGGCAGCGTGTACCAGTACACCGGCGCGACGAACACCAGGTCGGTGGCCTCCAGGGTGGCCTCCAGCAGGGTCTTCTCGTGGCCGACCGGCTCCGGGTAGCTGCCGTCACCGGTGTGCCGCAGGTCCTGGAAGGGCGGCAGCGGGTGGTCGGCGAGCCGCAGCCAGCGCTGCTCCGCACCCTCGGGCAGGCTCGATTCGGCGGCGAGCCGGGCGAGTTGTCCACTGTTGCCGCCGGCCCGCGAGCTGGCGTCGAGGAACAGGAAACGGCGCGGCGCCTCGGCGCCGGACGACTGAACGGTCATCGGTACTCCCCCTGTCAGGTGTTGCGGACAGAGGTGCGAGCACCCGCCGCGCGCCGGGTATTCCACGCCCGCGCCCTGACCGGGGGCCCGCGCGCCGCCTGTCCCACGCTGCCCTGCGCTTCGGGTAAGCAGGGCAGGCAGGAGTCAGGGCGTGCTCGGTCCGGCAGGGCTGCGGGGCAGTCGGCGCGTGCTCAGTCCGGCAGTCCGGCCCGGCGGCGGGCGACCTCGGCGACGGCGGCCCAGTCCTTCTCGCCGTCACCGTGCGCCAGCGCGTCCAGGAAGGCGTCCCGCAGGATCCCGCCGAACGGCAGCGGAACGTGGCGCGCGGCCCCGGCCTCCAGCGCCAGGCCGACGTCCTTGAGCCCGAGCGGCAGCCGGAACCCGGCCGGCTCGTACCGGCGTTCGGCCACCATCGAGCCGTAGCCGGAGTAGATCGGCCCGGGGAAGAGCGTGCCGGTGAACATCTCCACCAGGTCGGTGGGCCGCACGCCGTGGGCCTCGGCCAGGCTGCACGCCTCGGCCATCGACTCGATCGCGCAGGCCAGCAGGAAGTTGGTGCTGATCTTGGCGGTGTTGGCCTGCCGGGGCGCGTCACCGAAGTGCCAGGTGCGCTCGCCCATCGCTGCGAACAACGGCTCGGCCCGCTCCAGCAGTGCGGGCGCGCCCGCGGCCAGGATGTTGAGCTTCCCCGCCTCGGCGACCGGGGGCCGACCGAGGACGGGCGCGGCGACGTAGCCGATGCCGTGCCCGGCGTGCAGCTCCTCGGCGCGTTCGGCCAGCGTCAGCGAGACGGTGGCCATGTTGACGTGCAGGGTCGCCTTCGCACCCGCCAGCAGCTCGGCATCGAGCAGCAGCCCTTCGACCGCCTGGTCGTTGGCCAGCATGGAGACCACCGTGTCGGCGGCGAACACCTCGGCGAGCGAACCGGCCGCCTCCGCCCCCTGGGCCACCAGGGCGGCCACCGGCCCGGGCGAGCGGTTCCAGACCCGTACGGCGTGGCCGGCCCGCAGCAGGCTGCCGGCCATCCCCCGCCCCATCGCGCCCAGCCCAACGAAACCGACCGTCGCCCCGCTCATCCGCGCACTCCCGTCGCCGCCGCCCACCCGTACGGTGGTTCGTCCGGGGCAGACTGTACGTCAGGATCCCTGCGGTTCCAGGGCGATCGGCGCCCGTCGTGCCCAGACGCTAGGCGACTCGGGCCGGACGGCGGAGCCGGCTCGCGGCGGCCCCGCGCTCCAGCTCGGTGACCACGCGGTGGCGCAGCAGTTCGTACTGGGCCTGGAGCCGGCCGGGGCGGGCCGGGCGGGCGACCGGACGGCCGGGGCCGACCAGCTCCTGCGGACCGAACTGCTCGCGGGTGAGGTCGATCTCGAAGCCGGTGGCGAAGCGGTTCCACCAGTGGAGGTCCGTCCGGACCCCGTCGACGTACACCTCGCCCATCATCAGCTCGCCACCGAGCAGGTCGTGCACCACCATGGCCGTCACACCGCACTGGCCGCGGGCGGGATTGTCGGGACGCCAGTGGGCCAGGTCCTCGGGCGCACAGGTGTCGACACCCCAGGAGGAGCGGATCGCACGTTCGATGTCGTTGAGGGTCCACGCCGTCATACCGGGAAGCCTGCCACGCGGCACTGACAACGACACCGGCTTTTCCAAGGGTCACCGCCTGTTCTGCGGCGCCCCCTCCCCTGTTCACCCGAACGAGGACGTGGTGGGGTGGCGGGCGAGAACACGTCCGGCCGGTCGGCGCCCCGGAGGCTGGCCGACCGGCCGGGGCGGGTCACCGCGCCACGGGCAGTCCGTCTCGGTCACTTCGCCAGCGCGGCGACGCCGGCCTGCGCCTGGTGCTCGCCACGTACGACACCGACGCCGACATCACCCGGGCCATCGCCGCGGGCACCACCGGCTACCTGCTGAAGGCCGAGCGGCCGGAGGAACTGTTCGCCGCCGTCCACGCGGCCGCACGGGGCCGGACGGTGCTCTCGCCGCCGGTCGCCCCCCCCCCCGGGTGATGGCGCAGATGCGGGCGCACGCGCCGCAGCTCACCGAGCGCGAGCAGGACATCCTCGAACAGCTGGTGCAGGGACTGGGCAACCGGGAGATCGCCCGGGCGCTGTTCATCAGCGAGGCCACGGTGAAGACCCATCTGGGCCGGGTCTACGACAAGTTGGGCGTGGACACCCGGGCGGGGGCGGTGGCGGTGGCCAAGGAACGCCGGCTGCTGCGCTGAGCGCGCGCCGTCGGAAGGACCGGCTCGACCGGGCTCCGGGGACCATCACTGCGCTGGGCACTCGCGCAGTGTCACTCCGTGCTGACATGATGCATGGAATGTCGGATTCCAAGCCTTCCGTTCGCCGGGCCTGAGGAATGCGGCGGCGGCCTCGCGAAGCTCTGACGAACCCCCAACTGCCTGGTGGGACGCCCATCACACCCGCCCGACCGGACCACCACGATTGTGGATTTTTCGTGGATCCCACTATTGACAAACCAACCACGCGGTTTGTTAGCTTGAGATCAACGACGCCCCCGGTGGAGGGGGCTCGCCGGGTCTGTGCGGACGCTCTCGCCGGAGGGTGATGCCAGGGGGGACGGCGGGATTGCCGGGGTGTCGGGGGGAGCGGCAGCGCCGAAGCCGCGCGACGAGGCGGGGGGGGGGGGGGGGGGGGGGGGGGGGGCCCCCCCCCCCCGGGGGGCGGGGGGGGGGGGGCGCGGGGGGGGGGGCCCCCCCCCCACGCCTCCCCCGGTCGTCACCCCTGCCGCGCCACCGTGACCCGCCCCCCCGTTCACACCAGCGCGCTCCAGTACGCGCAGTGCACACGGGGCAGCGGCGCCGGGTCGGGTTCGCCGGCCCCCGGCAGCGCGGGCACGCGCTCCGAGCAGGCCACCCCGAACAGGCTCGCGGTCAGCCGGATCTCTCCGAACTCACCGAAGCACAGCACCAGTTGCGACCCGTCCCGAGTGGTGGCCGCGACCCCGGGCCGGTCCCGCCCGGCGTTCAGCGAGGTGATCGTCCACCCGCGCCGCCGCCACTGCCGCTCCACCATCTCCGCCAACTCCGGTCGCCGGCCCGGGGAGACGACGGTGAGCACGTCACGGCCCCGGGTGACGTACCAGAGCACCTCCGGCCCACGCCGACCCGGCGCGGACAACCGCACCCCCGCCCGCGGCACCGCCTCCTGCCACTCCGGTGCCGGCCGAACGGCGCCCATCGTGTCCTGAAGCAGGGTCTCGCAGCGCTCCCCGGCATCGAGCTGATCCACCGTCACATCCGGCGCCAGCACCGGCCACCAGTCCGGCGCGGCCGACGCGCCACTGCGGAAACCGTCCGGGCATCCGAGGTTCAGTTCGGCACCACCTGACTGCACAGGGCCCTCCGTACTCCTCCCGGCGTTCAACCCGGGCAGGCATTCCGTCACTGCTTGGACGGTAGCCGGGTACGGACAGTTCCCTCATTCACTCGACCAAATTGCACTGTACGGTGCAGTTGAATCAGTGATCTGCACCGTGTAGTTTACTTGAGCCACCGTCAAGGCCGCCGAGAACCGCCCGGCCCCGGCCCAGCACACCGATCCGGAGGAACCCCGCCATGCCCACCATCACCGTCGGCACCGCCCGCATCCCCTACCGCATCGTCGGCGACGGGCCCGACACCCTCGTCCTGGTCCACGGCACCGGCCCCGGCTCCGGCATGTGGGACGCCATGCTGGACGCCTTCACCGACCGCTACACCGTGCTGCTGCCCGACCTCTCCGGCAGCGAGGCCGCCGAGGACGACGGCGCCCCGCTCACCCTCGAAGCCCTCGCCGAGCAGGTCAACGCCGTGATCGACCATGCCGGCCGCGGCCCCGTCGACCTCCTCGGCTTCTCACTCGGCGCCGTCGTCGCCACCGCGGCCGCCGCCCTGCGCCCCGACCAGGTCCGCCGCCTGATCGCCACGGCCGGCTGGATCAGCGCCGAACAGGACGAGTACCTGCGGCTCTCCATGGCCACCTGGCTCTCCCTCGCCGACGACCCCACCGCCTTCGGCCGGTACGCCACCCTCACCGCGTTCAGCCGCGGCTTCCTGAACCGCATCGGCCGAGCGGCCGTCGAGGCCAACACCGCCTACATGCAGCCGACCCCTGGCACCCTGCGCCACATCACCCTCGACCTCACCCTCGACCTCGCCCCGCTCCTCCCCCGCGTCCAGGCCCCCACCCTGGTGATCGGCTGCACCCAGGACGCCACCGTCCCGGTCGAGAACACCCGCCGCCTCCACGCCGCTCTCCCCACCAGCACCTACACCGAGTTCGACACCGGCCACATCGCCCCCGCCGAAGAGCCCGCCGCCTTCGTCAAGACCGTCCGCGACTTCTTCGCCACCGCCTGACCCCCCCGGCCCCTGACCCGAACCGGCACCCCGAAAACACGAAAGCCGCAGGTCATGTGACCTGCGGCTTTCGGTATGGAGCGGGCGACGAGAATCGAACTCGCGCTCTAAGCTTGGGAAGCTCATGTTCTACCATTAAACTACGCCCGCCTGATGAGCCGTCAGAGACCGCTCGATCCAGTGTCACTGTACCCCATCCGTCGCCGTGGTTGCACGGCCGGCCGGGGGTCGTGGCGGAGCCGGACGGGGGAGGGCGGGGGGCGTACTGTTTGGGCCGCGTGTGAGTGCTCCGGTGGGTGTGGGGTCGGGGCGGCGAGGCATGGTGTGGAATGTCCGGAACATCCCCTAATGTGACGCTGCCCTTGGGCCTGGCCGCCTGGGCGCGATGAGTACGGGTGAGTACTGGGTTAGGGATGGGAAGGGGATCGATGGAGCAGCGCGCCGTCGTTCGTTGTGCCGAGGGGCACCTGTTCAGCACCACCACGTTCCCGATGCAGAACCTCGGTCCGGGCCGGCTCGGGCCCGGTCGGTTGATCCGCTGTCCGCAGTGCGGACGGCTCCGGAGCTCGGTGCTGGCCGACGTGCGGGAGCTGTCCACGGCCCAACTGGCGCAGGCGATGCGGTCGGAGGCCGCTGAGTTCCTGGCCTGACGGCCGGCGGGAGGACACCGGGGCCCCGGACGGATTCGTCCGGGGCCCCGTCGTGCACGTAACCTCGAAGCGTGCTGCTCTCTGACAAGGACATCCGGACCGAAATCGACCTGGGCCGGGTCGTCATCGACCCGTTCGACCCGGCGATGATCCAGCCGTCGAGCATCGACGTGCGTCTCGACCGCTTCTTCCGCGTGTTCGAGAACCACAAGTACCCGCACATCGACCCCTCCGAGGAGCAGCCGGACCTGACCCGGCTGGTCGAGCCGGACGGCGACGACGCGTTCATCCTGCACCCCGGCGAGTTCGTGCTGGCCTCGACGTACGAGGTCATCACCCTGCCCGAGGACGTGGCCTCCCGGCTGGAGGGCAAGTCGAGCCTGGGCCGGCTGGGCCTGCTCACCCACTCCACGGCGGGCTTCATCGACCCCGGCTTCAGCGGCCACGTGACGCTGGAGCTGTCGAACGTCGCGACCCTGCCGATCAAGCTCTACCCGGGGATGAAGATCGGGCAGCTGTGCCTGTTCCGGCTCTCCTCGCCGTCGGAGCACCCGTACGGCTCCGAGCGCTACGGCTCGCGCTACCAGGGCCAGCGCGGCCCGACGCCGTCCCGCTCGTACCTGAACTTCCACCGCAGCCAGGTCTGACCGCGCCACGGCTCTGACCTTTCGCCGCGACTCTGACCGCACCACGACCTGACCGCACCACACCGGAGTGCACGCACGGCGGGGGGGCCGCCCCCCCCCCCCCCGGGGGGGCGCCCCCCCCCCGGGGGGGGGGGCCCCCCGGGGGGGGGGCCGCCCCCCCCCCCCGGGGGGGCCGCCCGCCCGCAGCGTTTCTCAGGCCCGCTTGGGGCTGGTGACCGCGACCAGCTCGGCGCCGTCCTCGGACAGCCGCAGCTCGGTGCGCAGCTCGGCGAGCTCGCCGAGGTGGTGCAGGTGGGTGCCGCCGCAGAAGATCTGCGCGCCGCCCTCGGGCAGCTCGCAGTGCCACTGGCGGCGGGCGGTCAGCTCGGGGCCGGGAACGTCGATCCGGACCGGGGCGTCGGCCGCGACCCAGGCGACGAGCTGCGCGTTGACGGCCTCGGTGAGGGCCGGCAGGGCGTCGGCGAGGGCGGGGAGCTCCTCGGTGGCGTCGACGGTGAAGCCCTTCTTCTTCAGCGACTTGCCGAGCCGGTAGGTGTCCGTGCTGGCCTGGGTGTCCATCACCGAACTGGCCATGGCGAGGCTGTCGAAGTCGGGGTTGCCGAAGGCGTCCGAGCGGCCCGGATCCTTGCGCCAGCGCGGGGCGAGCGCGGCGTTGAGGGCGAGGGCGAGCAGGTGGCAGCCGCTGTGCGAGGCGCTCAGGGCGGCCCGGCGCCCGGCGTCGACGGCGAGGACGGCGGTGCGGCCGGTGAGGTCGCCGGGGTCGGCGTCCAGCACGTGCAGCACCAGCCAGGACCACTCCTCGTCGCCGCGCTTGACCGGGATCTCGGCGCCGACCAGCGGGGCACCGCCGTCCGGGCCGACCGCGCCGGTGAGGCAGTCCACCACGGCCAGCTCCCTGCCGTCGACGGTGAGCGTGCCGTGGTCGGCCGGCTGGTCGGGCCAGGTGTGGTCGAGCGGGTGGAACGGGGTGGCCCCGGTCACCACCGCGTACCGGCCGTCCGCCAAGGGGTGCACCGCCAGCACCGGGGACTCGCCGGTCACCGCCCCGGTCGGGAAGCTGACGTGGGTGGTGGGGAGGGTCATGGCGCACTCCGTGGCTGGGACTGGGGCTGGACGGGGGTGGGCGGGCCCCGCGCCTAACCGGCCGGACCCGCCCACCATTGTGCCCTTCGCCCCTCAGCCCAGTGTCGGCAGCTTGATCAGCACCAGCAGCGCGACCAGCTGCAGGGCCGCGGCGCCCGCCGCCTTGCCCCAGGGCAGGTCGTGCACCCGCCGGACCATGCTGGTCAGCAGGTACGCGCAGAGCATCCAGGTGGCCCAGCCGACGGCCTGCACCACCGCGCTGCCGGAGGGCAGCACCAGGTCGAGCAGCAGCCGGGGGGCGTCGGTCAGCCAGCCGATCAGCGCGGCCAGGCCGACCGTCGACTTCCACGGGCCGTCGCCGCCGAGCTGGCGGGCCAGCGCGTAGGTGACCGTGCCGAAGACCGCCCCGGCCACGGCGAAGCCGACGGCCGCGGCGAACAGACCGGTCAGCGCGACGGAGAAGGTCGAGTTGACGATGTCGTCGTGGGTCAGCCCGATGCCGAGCACCGCGAGCACGCCGTACAGCAGCGAGACGGTGAGGGCGGGCAGCCAGACCTGGTGGTCGCGGGTGCGGTCGAAGATCGCGGTCGGGGTGCGGAAGATGCCGACGAACAGTTCGCGCCACTGCGGCCGGGGCCCGCTCACGTGCGGGGCGGACTGGCCGCCGGCGCGGTAGACGGTGACGTTGTCCTGGCCGTAGGGGGGCTGCTGGTCCTGGCCGCCGTACGGCGGCGGGGGCTGCTGCCCGTACGGCGGCTGCTGCCCGTAGCCGCCGTCGTAGTGGCCCGGCCCGGCCGGCTGGCCGTAGTACGGCTCCTGCTGGTACGGGTCACGCTGCTGCTGGTACGGGTCGACGAGCGGGAAGGCCCGGGTGTTGCCGGGCCGGTCGGCCGCGTACGGGTCGTACCCGTCGCCGACCGTGCCTCCCGGACCGCCGTGACCGCCGGGACCGCCCGGTCCGCCCCGACCGCCGGGACCGCCCACCGGCCCGCCGGCCGCCGTCGGATGCGCGGCCGTGAAGTACTCCGGGCCGTCCACGGGCCCGTCCGTCCGCCCGTACCCCCCGGGCGCCCCCGCAGGCGGCGGAGGAGGGACCGGCCATCCGCCGTGCGGACGGTCGGCGCCCTGACCGCTGTCGTATCGATTACCAGCCACGCTCCGAAGGTACCCGTCCGGCCCAATGCGCGTCGGCCCCGGACGAAGCCGGGGCCGGTTTGCAGCGAGCCTGAGACGAACGGGTCCGAAAGCCGCCCCCGGAGCCGGGCCGGAGGAGCGGACCGAAGGAGCCGCGCCGGGGCAGCCGCGCGGGGCAGCCGCTACCGCTGGGCGGTGACCGAAGGCCCGTGCACCGCCGCGGCCGCCGTGGTGCCGGCCGGGCAGCCGCCCGGGCCGGCCGTGGTGCGCACGGCGCCGACCGGCAGCAGGGTGCCGCAGGCGATCCGGATGCCGGTCGGCAGCTCGTTGTCGGACTCCACGATCGCGCCGTCGCCGATCACCGCGCCGTCCAGCGCCGAGCGGTCGCCGACGGTGGCGAACGCGCCCACGATCGAGTCCTTGACCAGGGTGTCCGGGCCGATCACCGCGCCCGGCAGGATCACGCTGCCCTCGACGATCGCGCCGGCCTCGACCACCGCGTCCGTGGAGACCACGGTGCCGCCACTGAGCACCGCGCCCGGGTGGACGGTGGCGCCGGGCAGCAGCAGGGCGTCGCCGGTCTGGCCGGGCACGGCCGGGGAGTCGACCTTGCCGAGCACCAGGTCGGCCGAGCCGCGCACGAACGCGGCCGGGGTGCCGAGGTCCAGCCAGTACGAGGTGTCGACGACACCACGCAGCAGGGCGCCGGTGGCGAGCAGCTCGGGGAAGGTCTCGCGCTCGACGGACACCTCCCGCCCGGCCGGGATGCGGTCGATGACGGACCGGGTGAAGACGTAGCAGCCGGCGTTGATCTGGTCCGTGACGATCTGCTCCGGCGTCTCCGGCTTCTCCAGGAACTCCAGCACCCGCCCGTTCTCGTCGGTCGGGACGAGGCCGAACGCCCGCGGGTCCTCGACCCGGGTGAGGTGCAGGGTGACATCGGCTCCGGCGGCCACGTGGCCGTCGCGCAGGGCGGCGATGTCGAGGCCGGAGAGGATGTCGCCGTTGAACACCAGGACCGGCTCGTCCGGGCCGCAGGTCAGCCCGGAGGCGGCGTTGCGGATGGCCCCGCCGGTGCCCAGCGGCTCGCGCTCGGTCAGGTACACCAGCTCGATGCCGTACGGGGTGCCGTCCTGGAAGTGGTCCTCGAACACCTCGGCCAGGTAGGAGGTGGCCAGCACCACCCGGGTGACCCCGGCGGCGGCCGCGCGGGCCAGCTGGTGCGCGATGAACGGGACGCCTGCCACCGGCAGCATCGGCTTGGGGGTGTGGGTGGTCAGCGGACGCAGTCGCGTGCCCTTACCACCGACGAGCATGATCGCCTCGGTCATGGTCTGCGCTGTTCCCCTTGTGGTCTCTGCGGCCCGGCCCGGCGGGCCGGTGCCTCCGTCGGTGGTCCGTTCCCGTCCGGAACGGGTCGACCGGCTCGTCGCCGGTCCGGCGCCTACTGTATTTCCTTCCGACCGAATGCCCGTCCGGCGGCCGTGCGATTGACGTCACTCGCCGTCCGCCCGCCGTACCGCCGGCGGTCGCCCGGGGCACCGAAAAACCCGGCCCGGCGGGCGCCTTGGCGGCGTCCACCGGGCCGGGCGGTTGTAGCAGAACTGTCGAACAGCGATCGCGTTACGCGTCCACCGTCGCCGGCTCCTCGGCCTCGGTCGGCGGGGTCGCCTTCACCGAGTCGAGCAGCAGCTGGGCCACGTCGACCACCTTCAGGTGCTCCTTGGCCGCGCCCTCGTTCTTCTTGCCGTTGACCGAGTCGGAGAGCATCACCAGGCAGAACGGGCACGCGGTGGAGACGATGTCCGGGTTGAGCGACAGCGCCTCGTCCACGCGCTCGGTGTTGATCCGCTTGCCGATGCGCTCCTCCATCCACATCCGGGCGCCGCCGGCGCCGCAGCAGAAGCCGCGCTCCTTGTGGCGGTGCATCTCCTGCTGGCGCAGACCGGGGACCTTGTCCATGATCTCGCGCGGCGGGCTGTACACCTTGTTGTGGCGGCCCAGGTAGCAGGGGTCGTGGTAGGTGATCAGGCCCTCGACCGGGTTGACCGGGACGAGCTTGCCCTCGTCGATCAGGTGCTGCAGCAGCTGGGTGTGGTGGATCACCTCGAAGTGACCGCCGAGCTGCGGGTACTCGTTGGCGATGGTGTTGAAGCAGTGCGGGCAGGTGGCCACGATCCGCTTGGTCGGGGCGTCCTCCAGCGCGGCGTTCAGCGTCTCGACGTTCTGCGCGCCGAGCATCTGGAAGAGGAACTCGTTGCCCAGGCGGCGCGGGGAGTCACCGGTGCAGGTCTCCTCCTTGCCGAGGATGGCGAACTTCACGCCCGCGGTGTGCAGCAGCTCGGCGAAGGCCTTGGTGGTCTTCTTGGCGCGGTCCTCCAGGGCACCGGCGCAGCCGACCCAGTAGAGGTACTCGACCTCGGCGGGGTCGATGTCCTCGCCGATCACCGGCACCTCGATGCCGGTCTCCTTCTTGAGCTCCTTGACCCAGTCCAGGCGGGCCTTGGTGGCCATGCCCCACGGGTTGCCCTTGTTCTCCAGGTTCTTGAGCATCGTCCCGGCCTCGGTCGGGAAGTTGCTCTCGATCATCACCTGGTAGCGGCGCATGTCGACGATGTGGTCGACGTGCTCGATGTCCACCGGGCACTGCTCGACGCAGGCGCCGCAGGTGGTGCAGGACCACAGCACGTCCGGGTCGATGACGCCGTTCTCCTCGGCGGTGCCGATCAGCGGGCGCTCGGCCTCGGCCAGTGCGGCCGCCGGGACGTCCTTGAGCTGCTCGGCGGTGGCCTTCTCGGTGCCCTCCATGTCCTTGCCGCCGCCGGCCAGCAGGTACGGCGCCTTGCCGTAGGCGTGGTCCCGCAGGCTCATGATCAGCAGCTTGGGCGAGAGCGGCTTGCCGGTGTTCCAGGCCGGGCACTGCGACTGGCAGCGGCCGCACTCGGTGCAGGTGGAGAAGTCGAGAATGCCCTTCCAGGAGAAGTGCTCGACCTGGGAGACGCCGAAGACGGCGTCGTCGGCCGGGTCCTCGAAGTCGATCGGCGCACCGCCGGAGGTCATCGGCTGCAGCGCGCCGAGCGCCACGGCGCCGTCGGCGTTGCGCTTGAACCAGATGTTCGGGAAGCCCAGGAAGCGGTGCCAGGCCACACCCATGTCGATGTTCAGCGAGACCGTGATCATCCAGATGAAGGAGACCGAGATCTTGATCGTCGCGACCAGCCAGAGCAGGTTGTGCAGGGTGGCGACGCTCAGCCCGGAGAACAGCTTCACCAGCGGGTACGAGACCACGTACGCGGCCGAGTAGTGGTCGGCGCCCAGCTGCGCGCCCTCCAGGCCGCGCAGCGTCAGGATGGCCGCGCCGATGATGAAGATGACGGCTTCGATGAAGTACGCGAAGCCCATGTTGGAGCCCGCGAAGCGGGACTTGCGGCCCGCCTTGTTCGGCAGGCTCAGCTGCCGGATCACGATCAGCACCGCGATGCCGAGGAAGGTCACCAGGCCGAGCAGTTCCTGGAACACCAGGTAGGGCGTCCAGTCACCGACGACCGGGACCTCGAAGTCCGGGTCGAAGAGCTGACCGAACGCGCCGACCAGGGTGAGGATCAGCGCGTAGAAGCCGACGGCGACGCACCAGTGGGCGATGCCGACGACGCCCCACTTGTTCATCCGGGTGTGGCCGAGGAACTCCCGGACCAGGGTCACCGTGCGGGCCACCGGGTCGTTGATCCGCGCGCCCTTCGGGACGGGCTGGCCGAGCCGGATGAACCGGTAGATCTGTGCGATGGCACGAGCGAACAGCGCCACGCCGACCACGGTCGTGCCCAGTGAGATGAGGATCGCTGCTAGCTGCATCCGGCTTCTCCGTACTCCAGCGGCGGTGGGGATAGAGGTCGGTCAAGTGTACTCGTGGGTAACTTATCCACCCACCGGCCGGACACTATCGCCCACTAGCACCTATTCAGAAGCGGCTCAAGGTATGGCGGCAGTCACGTGCCGCCATACTCGCTCATTCGGGTCAAAAAGGAAGGGAGCCACTCGATCGCAGGAAACTTGAGCCGAAGCGACTCATGGCTGTTGACTCGCCCGTACCCCTCGTGCATGCTTGAGTCCGTAAAGCTCAACTCTTCCGTGGAGGTATCTACGATGGCACGCGCGGTCGGCATCGACCTCGGTACGACGAACTCGGTCGTCAGCGTTCTGGAGGGTGGCGAGCCCACCGTCATCACGAACGCCGAGGGCGCGCGGACCACGCCGTCCGTCGTCGCCTTCGCCAAGAACGGCGAGGTCCTCGTCGGCGAGGTGGCCAAGCGCCAGGCGGTCACCAACGTCGACCGCACCATCCGCTCGGTCAAGCGCCACATGGGCACCGGGTGGAAGATCAACATCGACGGCAAGGACTTCACGCCGCAGCAGATCTCGGCCTTCGTGCTGCAGAAGCTGAAGCGCGACGCCGAGGCGTACCTGGGCGAGACCGTCACCGACGCCGTCATCACCGTCCCGGCGTACTTCAACGACTCGGAGCGCCAGGCCACCAAGGAGGCCGGCGAGATCGCGGGCCTGAACGTCCTGCGCATCGTCAACGAGCCGACCGCGGCCGCCCTCGCGTACGGCCTGGACAAGGACGACCAGACCATCCTGGTCTTCGACCTCGGCGGCGGCACCTTCGACGTCTCCCTGCTGGAGATCGGCGACGGGGTCGTCGAGGTGAAGGCCACCAACGGTGACAACCACCTCGGTGGTGACGACTGGGACCAGCGCGTCGTCGACCACCTGGTCAAGGTCTTCCAGGCCGGCCACGGCGTCGACCTGTCCAAGGACAAGATGGCCCTGCAGCGTCTGCGCGAGGCAGCCGAGAAGGCCAAGATCGAGCTGTCCTCGTCCTCCGAGACCTCGATCAACCTGCCGTACATCACGGCCTCCGCCGAGGGCCCGCTGCACCTGGACGAGAAGCTCACCCGCGCCCAGTTCCAGCAGCTGACCGCGGACCTGCTCGAGCGCTGCAAGGTCCCGTTCAACAACGTCATCAAGGACGCCGGCATCTCGCTCGCCGAGATCGACCACGTCGTCCTGGTCGGCGGCTCGACCCGCATGCCGGCCGTCGCCGAGCTGGTCCGCGAGCTCACCGGTGGCAAGGACGCCAACAAGGGCGTCAACCCGGACGAGGTCGTCGCCATCGGCGCCTCGCTCCAGGCCGGTGTCCTCAAGGGCGAGGTCAAGGACGTCCTGCTGCTCGACGTCACCCCGCTGTCCCTCGGCATCGAGACCAAGGGCGGCATCATGACCAAGCTCATCGAGCGCAACACCACGATCCCGACCAAGCGCTCCGAGATCTTCACGACGGCCGAGGACAACCAGCCGTCCGTACAGATCCAGGTCTACCAGGGCGAGCGCGAGATCGCCGCGTACAACAAGAAGCTCGGGATGTTCGAGCTGACCGGCCTCCCGCCGGCGCCGCGCGGCCTGCCGCAGATCGAGGTCACCTTCGACATCGACGCCAACGGCATCATGCACGTCGCCGCCAAGGACCTCGGCACCGGCAAGGAGCAGAAGATGACCGTCACCGGCGGCTCCTCGCTGCCGAAGGACGAGGTCGACCGCATGCGCCGCGAGGCCGAGCAGTACGCCGAGGACGACCACAAGCGCCGCGAGGCCGTGGAGACCCGTAACTCCGCCGAGCAGCTCGTCTACTCGACCGAGAAGTTCATCGCCGACAACGCCGACAAGCTCCCCGCCGACGTCAAGACCGAGGTCGAGACCGCCATCGGCGAGCTCAAGGAGGCCCTGAAGGGCGAGGACATCGCGAAGATCCGCGAGGCCTCGGAGAAGGTCTCCACCACCGCCCAGAAGCTCGGCCAGGCGCTGTACGCCAACGCCGACGCCGCCGGTGCCGCCGCGGCCGGCGAGTCCACCCAGGCGAAGGACGACGACGTCGTCGACGCCGAGATCGTGGACGACGAGAAGCCCAAGGGTGGTGCGTCGGCATGACGGACAAGCCGCAGGGCGGCAAGCCCGGCGACGACTCCGCCGCCGAGGAGGCCGTGATCAAGGCTGCCGAGGAAGCCGCCGCCGGCGGTGCCGGCGAGGGCTCCGAGGACCTCGCCACGGCCAAGCGCGAGCTGGCCGAGCGCACCGCGGACCTGCAGCGTCTGCAGGCCGAGTACCAGAACTACCGCAAGCGGGTCGAGCGCGACCGGCTGACCGTCCGCGAGATCGCGGTCTCCAACATCCTGGAGTCCCTGATCCCCGTCCTGGACGACATCGGCCGCGCCCGCGAGCACGGCGAGGTGACGGGCGGCTTCAAGTCCGTCGCCGAGTCCCTGGAGACGGTCGTCGCCAAGCTGGGCCTGCAGCAGTTCGGCAAGGAGGGCGAGCCCTTCGACCCGACGCAGCACGAGGCGCTGATGCACAGCTACTCCTCGGACGTCACCGAGGACACCTGCGTGCAGATCCTCCAGCCCGGCTACCGCATCGGCGAGCGGATCATCCGCCCGGCGATGGTCGCCGTGGCCGAGCCCCAGCCGGGCACCCAGACGACGGCCGGCCCGGACGCCGAGCCCAAGTCCGCCGACGCGGACGAGTCCGACGGTGGCTCGGACAGCTGACAACCTGTGACAGCTGACAACCAGTGCGCTGCGGAGTCGCGTGCCTGCCAGTACGGCGGCCGACTCCGCAGCGCGCTGTCAACGGCTCCTCCTTCGGCGGCTGTTGACAGCGCAGTGACGATGGACATCGGGAGGTGGCGGAAGCCGTGAGCGAGCGCAGCGAGCGAACCATGAAGAGGTGCGTGTCCCGCTCAGCGGCTGCCGAGCGCAGCGAGGTGGGCGCATGAGTGGCAAGGACTTCGTGGAGAAGGACTACTACAAGGTCCTCGGCGTGCCCAAGGACGCCACCGCCACCGAGATCAAGAAGACCTACCGGAAACTGGCGCGCGAGTTCCACCCCGACGCGAACAAGGGTGACGCCAAGGCCGAGGAGCGCTTCAAGGACATCTCCGAGGCGTACGACGTCCTCTCCGACGAGAAGCGCCGCAAGGAGTACGACGAGGCCCGCAGCCTCTTCGCCAACGGCGGCTTCCGCACCGGCGGCCCCGGCACCGGCAGCTACAGCTTCGACTTCGGCGACCTCTTCAGCGGCAGCCAGGGCGGCGGCACCGGCGGCGGCGGACTCGGCGACGTCTTCGGCGGCCTCTTCAACCGCGGCGGCACCCGGCAGGCCCAGCCCCGGCGCGGCGCCGACGTCGAGACCGAGGTGACGCTCTCCTTCGAGGAGGCGGTGGACGGCGCCACCGTCCCCCTTCGGATGACCAGCCAGGCCCCCTGCCGCCTCTGCAACGGCACCGGCGCCAAGTCCGGCACCACGCCGCGGGTCTGCCCCACCTGTGTCGGCGCCGGCACCGTCAGCCGCGGCCAGGGCGCCTTCGCGCTCTCCGAGCCCTGCAAGGACTGCCGCGGCCGGGGCATGATCGTCGACGACCCGTGCCCCGACTGCCACGGCAGCGGCCGGGCCAGCTCCGCCCGCACCATGCAGGTCCGCATCCCCGCCGGGGTCCAGGCCGACCAGCGGATCCGGCTCAAGGGCAAGGGCGCCCAGGGCGAACGCGGCGGCCAGCCCGGCGACCTCTACGTCACGGTGCACGTCGACCCGCACCCGGTCTTCGGACGCAAGGGCGACAACCTCACCGTCACCGTCCCGGTCACCTTCCCCGAGGCGACCCTCGGCGCCACCATCGAGGTGCCCACGCTCAACGGCCCCGCCGTGAAGCTCAAGCTGCCCCCGGGCAGCGCCAACGGCCTCACCATGCGCGCCCGCGGCAAGGGCGCAACCCGCAAGGACGGCACCCGCGGCGACCTCCTCGTCACCGTCGAGGTCGTGGTGCCCCAGCACGTCACCGGCGACGCGCTGAACGCCCTGGAGCAGTACCGCGAGGCCACCGCCTCCGACGACCCGCGAGCCGCCCTCTTCCGGGCGGCGAAGGGAGCGTGACGACCAGATGTCCCCGAACCCGATGAACCCGACGAACCCGATGGACGCCGGCGGCCCGATCGGCCCCGGCCTCGGCGAGGGCCTGCCCGGCAACGGCCCCCGTCGCACCCGGCGCACCGCCGCGGCCCCGCCGCAGTACGTGCTCACCGAGGACACCCCGGTGTACGTCATCTCCGTCGCCGCCGAACTCTCCGGCCTCCACCCGCAGACCCTGCGCCAGTACGACCGCCTCGGCCTGGTCAGCCCCGACCGCACCGCCGGCCGCGGCCGGCGCTACTCCGCCCGCGACATCCAGCAGCTGCGCGAGGTCCAGCGGCTCTCCCAGGACGAGGGCATCAACCTGGCCGGAATCAAGCGGATCATCGAGCTGGAGAACCAGGTCACCGCCCTCCAGGCCCGCATCACCGAACTGGTCGACTCCCTCGAAGGCGCCGCCACCGCCCTCCAGCAGCGCGAGGCCGCCGTCCACGCCTCCTACCGCCGCGACCTGGTCCCGTACCAGCCCCCCACCCCGCAGTCCAGCGCCCTCGTCGTCTGGCGACCCAAGCGCTGACCCGGGGCCCTGCTCACCCCCAGCCGCCGGCTCCCTCCTGTTCGGGGGGTGCCGGCGGCTGGGTGTTGGTGAGAGAGTGGCGGCTTCGGGTCGGCTACCGGGCGTCTTGACCTCCTGTATTTGAGCTACGCGTCGGATCGCGGTCTCCGATTAAGATCCCTGAGGCCGCGGACTTCAGTCGCGTTGACTACTTGTCCGGTCGACGACAAGGAGCCAGAAGTGAGTGATCGAGAACACCTGGTGAACCACCACGGTCGATCGCCGATCCTGTCTCCCGGCGCACGCAAGCTGTACCTCAAGGCACTGGCTGGGGACGGTCGGCTCGTCAGGGCCGCCTGCACCCAGGAGGAGAACGAGGCGCTCCAGGAGTTGCTGGGAATCGGGCTCCTGATATCCGACAACGACGAGCCCGGGTCATTGTTCGCCGTCGACCCTGAAAAACTCGCCGCCAGTCTGAGCTCGACCTGGCAGCGGCAAGCCCTCGACCTCCTGGCCCGAGCGGTTTCAATTCCAGGTGAATTGACCGATCTGGCGGAGGCATTTCACACTCCGGATCAGAGTGGTGGCCCCATCGAGTACGTCCAGGGCCGGGCACTGATTAATCAGCGGCTGCAACAGGCCATGGCCAGCGGAATGTCGGAGGGTCTCGCCATGCAGCCCGGGGGGCCGCGACCCTCGGAAATGTTGACTTCATTCCTGAAACGGGACCTCGACATCATTCGCACCGGCGCATCGATGCGGTCGATCTACAACGCGAGCACCCGCTACCACCAGCCCACTAGGGACTACGTCGCCACACTTGCCAAAGAAGGGTGGCAGTTTCGTACCCTGGACGAGCCGTACACGCGCCTGTTGATCTTTGATCGACGACTCGCCGTGATTCCCGTCGCCGGAGACAATCTGGCCGCTTTCATCCATGATGCGGCGGTGATCAACTATCTCGCCCAGGAGATTTTCGAACGGAACTGGAGCAGAGCCCTGGATTTCGAGGGCGACCGCACCGTGCCCCAGCAGGTGGTTTCACAGCTCCGACACACCATCATCGACCTGCTGCTGTCCGGAACGAATCACCGAGTCATCGCACGGAGACTCGGCATCAGCGAGCGCACCCTTGCCAGGCACATCGCGGAAATGCGCGAGGAGTACAACGTCGACTCGCTCTTCCAGCTCGGATACGTCCTGGGGCACGCCTCGGGGGCAGACCGCGGGACCACTGGCACCGCAACGCCGGCCCCCTCGGCGGCCGACGGGCCGCCGTAGCCGAACGCGGGCCACCCACAACCGTCGGTGACAGCGGCGCGCAGTCGGGACGCCGCCGACCACGCGCACCGCGCCATTGAACCGCTCGCCATGCGCGGGAGATCCCGCGGCTTCCCCCGCCTGCCGGTGGAGCAATGGTTATGGGTGAGCCCTACCAGTGAAAGTCGTCAGCCACCGTCTCAGCCCCGACAACAGCAACGGTCGCACGGTCATGCGCCGGCCCCGAAGCCCCATAACCCGCGATAGAGACGCAAGCGGCCAAGAGGGAAGCGGCTACTGCCGTGGACAGCACGACCTTACGGACAAGTCGGCATATAGGGGACATGGACCCACCCTCTCTCAAGTCCGCAAGTTGGACTAATAGCACTAGCGTCCACATGATGCCGCATGTCTTGCTCCATTGTCACCCGCCGACCAGCAGGGCGGGCGTCATCTCTCTGCCAGGCATCCAGATGCCAGGGCGTAGCGCTGGACGAAGCCAACGCCACTGATAGACGATCAGTTCGCTCCCGATGGTCCCAAGCAGTCCGAAGAGTTGCCGCTGTACCGTCAAATTTCGTCCTGCTTAACCATCAGATTCCTTGAAGCAGCAACCAAACGCGCCTACCGGCACCGCCTCCTCCACCCGGTCGGCCTTCCCCCGGAGTCGACATGACCGAGCCCTACCTGCGTCAGCACGACAGCCAGGCCCCTGAGGGTCGGCGTGCACGTGTGTTCCTGGCCGCGCCGCTGATGCGGCTGACCGGCCCCGCGGACAGTGTGGTGACGCTCGCCAGCCGGACGCGGCTGACGACGCTCCGCACCACCCTCCTCCGCAGCGGTGCCGCCGTGTACAGCGCGCACCACAGCGACGCCTGGACCGTCGCCGGCCGGGCCCCCGAGCCCCGGGTGCCGTCCGACTTCCGGGCACTGCAGTCCGCGGACCTGGTGTTCGCCTACGTCGGAGCCCCGCTCTCGGCCGGCGTGAGCCTCGAACTCGGCTGGGCGTCGGCCCTGCGGAAGCCGATCGTCCTGCTCGTCGACGAGGCCATCACCCACAACCCGCTGATCGCCACCATCGAGCAGGTCGCCCCCGTCCTGCCGCTGGTCTTCGACGACACCTGGTCGCAGGAGGCCCTCCACCACACCGTCGAGACCGCCCTGGACTGGGCCGGCATGGCGCTCTCCCTCCGCGAGGGCTTCTGGACCGCCCCCGGCGACCGCTTCAACGTCCCCCGACAGCAGGCCGCCGTCCCCGGCTACTGGCCGACCGGCGCCGCCACCGGCTGAGCGGAGCTCACCCACCGGACTCCCCCGTCCGGGCTCCCCGCATCTGCCAGCCGAGCTGGACCAGGGTCTCGGCGTCGTACATCTCACGCAGGCGGGCGATGTGACCGGCCACGGTCCGTTCGCCCAGCCCCATGCCGCTGGCGATCGCCCGCCGCGTGAGCCCCCTGGGCGAGCAGACGACCTCCCGCAGGATCGCGCGGTAGAGCTCGCGGGCGGCGGGATCTGGCAGCTCTGGCTCAGGCATCGCGCGACCCCCGCATCTGCCGGCCGAGCTGGAACAGGGTCTCGGCGTCGCACGGTTCCCACAGGCGGGCGACGTGGCCGGCCACCGTGCGCTCGCCCACGCCCAGCCGCGCCGCGATCGACCGCTGGATCCGGGAGGGCCTCCGCGAGCACGGCGGAGGGGTCAGCCATGGTGTTCTCCGCGGAGGTGCCAGCCGAGGTGGAAGAGGGTCCGGGCGCCGTAGCGGTCGCGCAGGCGGGAGATGTGGCCGGCGACGGTGCGTTCGCTGATGCCCAGGCGGGTGGCGACGGCGCGCTGGGTGAGGCCGCGGGCGAGCAGGCGTCCGATGCGGACGGTGGTGGGGTGGGGGGCGACGAGGTGGCGGTCGGCGGGGGCGAGGTCCTCGGGGCGCAGGCGCCCGCCACCGCGCACGGCGGCGAGGTAGAGGGCGCGTTCGGCGGCTCCGGGCTCATCGGTCATCGCGGGCGCCTCTCATCAGCCAGCCGAGTTGGAAGAGGGTCTGGGCGCCGTAGCGGTCGCGCAGGCGGGAGATGTGGCCGGCGACGGTGCGTTCGCTGATGCCCAGGCGGGTGGCGACGGCGCGCTGGGTGAGGCCGCGGGCGAGCAGACGGCCGACCCGGTCGGGGCTGGTGCGGCCGGGGCCCTGGCCGAGGGCGGCGGCTTCGGCGGTGTCGGCGCGGGTCCAGTCGCGTTCGAAGCCGCTGATCAGGAAGGCGAGGGCAGCCGGGTCGCTGATGAAGGCGGCGGCGCTGTTGTCGTCGTTGGCGGAGATGACGGCGACGCTGCGGTCGAAGACGATCAGTCGTTGGAAGGGTTCGTCGAGGATCCGGATCTGGGAGCCGTGCCGGGTGACTTCCTCGGCGTAGGCGATCGCGGGGGGCTCGGCGAGTGCGACGGGCTGGTAGATGGTGCGCAGCGAGCAGCCGCGCTGGAGGAGCTGGACGTCCTGGGCGAGGGCTACCTGCAGCGCGTCGGCGGGGCGGGGGCCGGGTTGGGCGGTGAGGACCTCGGAGCGGCAGTCGGAGACCAGTTGGGAGATCCGCTGACGGATGTGGACGTGGCCCTCGACGTGGACCGCGCCGCCGGAGCGGCCGGACGGTCGGGGCATCGCGTCGTAGGCGCGGGTGAGGCCGTCCAGGGCGCCGGGGAGGTTCTCGGCGCGGACCAGCAGCCGGGTGGCCTCGCTGCGGAGTTCGGCGCCGAGGCGGTCGCTGACGGAGCGCGGGCTGACGGCGGTGTAGCAACGGTCCATCCGGTTGACCATGACCAGGCCGATGTCGAGGAGTTGCCGGAGTGCGGGGCGTCCGTCGTCGGCGACCCCGGCGAACGGGATGCGCCCTCCTTCGGCGATGATCGCCAGGTACAGCTGCCGGGCGGCCTCATCGGGTTCCCCGTCCTCGGGCACCTGGTGCGGCGTGACCGCCGGTTCCGCCGTCACGTCGCACTCTCCCCTGCCGGACGCGCCTCCCCTGTTCCCCCCAACCCGTACGCACGGTCGGCGGGTACCGGTGGCCGGGGGCGTCTCACGGTACCGGTCGGACGGGTGGACCCCCGGGACCGGGTGCCGTCGCACACCGGATCCCGAGGGTCCCCATCGGCACGCCAGTGCCTGGGCGCTTCCGTCGAGGCGGAGCAGCAACGCCTCGCCGGCTCCGGTTCCGGGCCCCATCACCACACATGGGCCCCTGCCGGGGCTCTTCCCCCCCGTTCCACGGATGCGGGTCGTGCACCCGTGGTCAGTTCTGAAGAGCAAGTCGCCACCATCGGGCTGCGGTGCCCGGACGACCTGGCGTGCCTCCACCCTCACAGCGTGACGGCCGGTGGACAAGTGCCGTCCGAGTGCAGGTTCGCGCAATTGCAGTTATCCGCATCCCGGCAGGAGCGCGGGATCACGGGCGGCGGATCGGATTCCGGTGAAGGCCGAGGCCAGCGGGGGGCGGGAACGGGGGGCGCCGGTTGGCTGTACACCGTCACCCTGCGGCTGCGTGTTCCTGCAGCGACAGCGCGCTCCTGACGGCGGACGCCCGGTGGGCGGCGGTGCAGCCGCCGGTGGCGGCGGGCGTCCGCCGGGTGACGGGCGTCCGCCGCGCGACGGGTCGCCGCGGCTCAGCGCGCCAGCAGCCGGCCGCGCAGCAACCCTGCGGCCGTACCGCCCGCCACCAGCAGCCAGGCCGCGCCCAGCAGCAGGTAGAGGCCGACGGCCAGCCCGGTGAAGCCGCCGAACCCGGTGTGCTTGGCGAGCGCCGCGGCGCCGGTGACGCAGGTGCCGACCGGGAAGGTGTACGCCCACCAGGTCATCGCGAACGGCATCCCGGCCCGCCGGGCGCGCAGGTTGGCGGTGAGCGCGACGGCCAGCCAGAGCATCGCGACGCCGATCACCGCGACGCCGTACAGCTCGGCCAGTGGCAGCATGACGGGCGCCAGCGCGGGCAGCACCGGCCGGGCCGCGTCGGCGAGCTGGTGGATCGCGGTGACGGACTGGCCGAGCGGGCCGAGCACCAGGAACAGCGCGGGGGTGAGCGCCAGAGAGGGCACCTTGCTGTGGAACAGGCCGGTGAACACCACCGGCAGCAGCACCAGGGTGGCCAGCAGGCCGACCCCGAACAGCGCCCAGCAGCCGTACAGCAGGGCCTGCTGCGGCGGGCCCGCGGGCAGGTGCGGGACGAGCGCCGGGCCGCAGGCGGAGGCGACCAGCGGGGCGACCACGGGCAGCAGCCAGGTGGGGTTGGCCTCCAGGGCGGACACCCGGTGCCGGGTGATCATCAGGTACGGGATGCCGCCCGCGACGGTCAGCGCGTACAGGGTGCCGACGCCCCACAGCACGGCGTCCAGGGCGACGGCCGGGCCGGTGCCGATGACCCGCGAGCCGAGCAACAGGGTGCCGAGCCCGACCGCCAGCAGTGCCATCGGCGGGCAGCCGTAGAAGACGGCGGTGGCCGGGTTGTCCAGCAGCTGGGCGCGGGCCACCTCGCGGTGCCGGGTGAGGTGCACCAGCCGGGCCGCCGCCAGCACCAGCAGGGCGGTCGCGCCGAGCGCCCACATCACCTCGCCGAAGCCGACCAGCCCGGGCAGCCGGACCGGCAGGGCGGCGGCGCCGTTGGCCAGGATCGCGGTACCCATCACGGCGGCGTACCAGTTGGGGCCGAGCTGGGCGAGGTCCGGGCGGGGGAGCGGGGAGCCGACCGCGGAAGCGGCGACGGCGCCGGGGACAGCGGCGGGGACGCCGGGGACGACGGGGCGGGCGAGCGGGCGGACATCGGCCGAGGTGGACATGGTTACACCGTCGCCGAGCGGTCCGGCGACCGGTAGCGCCGTGGGTTCTATGAGGACATAGCCTGAACCTATGGCTCTCTCCCCGCACGTCCCCGAACTGGGCGCCCTCGAACTGCTGCTCGCGGTGGCCCGGCTGGGCAGCGTCGGACGGGCGGCCGCCGAACTGGGCGTCAGCCAGCCGACCGCGAGCGCCCGGATCAAGGGCATGGAGCGGCAGATCGGCGTCCCGCTGCTGGAGCGCTCGCCCCGGGGCAGCCGGCCGACCGGGGCGGGCCGGCTGGTGGTCGAGTGGGCCCGGCAGGTGGTGGAGGCGGCGCAGGCGCTGGACGCCGGGATCGACGCGCTGCGCGAGCGGCGGGACGCCAAGCTGCGGGTCGTGGCCAGCCTGACGGTCGCCGAGTACCTGATGCCGGGCTGGCTGCTGGCGCTGGCCGAGGCCAGTCCGGGGACGGCGGTGACGCTGCGGACGGCGAACTCGGCGGAGGTCGCCGGGCACGTGCTGGCCGGGGACGCCGACCTGGGCTTCGTCGAGGGTCCGTCCACCCCACCCGGACTGGCCGGCGCGGTGGTGGCGGCGGACCGGCTGGTGGTCGTGGTGGCGCCCGGCCACCGGTGGGCGCGCCGCCGCACCCCGCTGACCGGGACGGAGCTGGCGGCCACCCCGCTGGTGCTGCGCGAGTCCGGCTCGGGCACCCGGGAGGTGCTGGAGACGGCACTGACGCCGTACGGGGGCGCGGTGCCGCCCCGGTTGGAGCTGGCCTCGTCCACCGCGCTGAAGGCGGCGGCGATGACCGGGGCGGGGCCGGTATGCCTGAGCGAGCTGGCGGTGGTGGAGGAGCTGGCCACCCGGCGGCTGGTCGAGGTGCCGCTGGCGGAGGAGCTGGACCTGCGGCGGCCGCTGCGCGCGGTCTGGCCGGCCGGGCAGCGGCCGGGCGGGCCGGCCCGGGAACTGCTGGGACTGACCCGGCGCAGGCCCGGCCGGGCGCCGAGGCGCGAGGGCTGAGGCCCGGGGGATCCGGCGGCGCTGTTCCCAAAAAAGTTGAGCGGAATACACTCAACTTAGTGCATGCTGTACGCAGCAGCAGTGAAGGACGACGAGGGAGGATCCCCCAGCAGTGGACGCGAGCAAGTTCACCACCAAGACGCAGGACGCCCTGTCCGCCGCGATCCGGCAGGCGGGCGCGGTCGGCAACCCGGACGTCAAGCCGGTGCACATCCTGATCGCGCTGCTGGAGCAGCCCGAGGGCCTCGCCCGGCCCCTGCTGGAGGCGGTCGGGGCGAACGTCCCCCGGATCGACGCCGAGGCGCGCCGCCAGCTGACGGCGCTGCCCAGCGCGATGGGTTCGACGGTCGCCGCCCCCCAGTTGGCCCGGGACACCCTCGCCGTGCTCACCGAGGCCGGCAAGCGCGCGGACGACCTGGACGACCAGTACGTCTCCACCGAGCACCTGATGGTCGGCCTGGCCGCCGAGGGCGGGGCGGTCGCCGAGCTGCTGGTGCAGCAGGGCGCGACGCCCAAGGCGCTGCTGGCCGCCTTCAAGGACGTCCGGGGCAGCGGCCGGGTCACCTCGCCGGACCCGGAGGGCACCTACAAGGCCCTGGAGAAGTTCGGCACCGACCTCACCCAGGCCGCCCGGGACGGCAAGCTCGACCCGGTGATCGGCCGTGACCACGAGATCCGCCGGGTGGTCCAGGTGCTCTCCCGCCGGACGAAGAACAACCCGGTGCTGATCGGCGAGCCCGGCGTCGGCAAGACGGCCGTGGTCGAGGGCCTGGCCCAGCGCATCGTGGCCGGCGACGTGCCGGAGTCGCTGCGCGGCAAGCGGCTGGTCGCACTGGACCTCGGCGCGATGGTCGCGGGCGCCAAGTTCCGCGGCGAGTTCGAGGAGCGGCTGAAGGCCGTCCTGAACGACATCAAGGCCTCCGACGGCCAGGTGGTCACCTTCATCGACGAGCTCCACACCGTGGTCGGCGCGGGCGCCGGCGGCGACTCCGCGATGGACGCCGGCAACATGCTCAAGCCGATGCTGGCCCGCGGCGAGCTGCGGATGGTCGGCGCCACCACGCTGGACGAGTACCGCGAGCGGATCGAGAAGGACCCGGCCCTGGAGCGCCGTTTCCAGCAGGTGCTGGTCGGCGAGCCCAGCGTGGAGGACTCCATCGCCATCCTGCGCGGCCTCAAGGGCCGGTACGAGGCGCACCACAAGGTGCAGATCTCGGACGCCGCCCTGGTCGCCGCGGCCACCCTGTCCAACCGCTACATCACCTCCCGCTTCCTGCCCGACAAGGCGATCGACCTGGTCGACGAGGCGGCCTCCAGGCTGCGGATGGAGATCGACTCCTCCCCGGTCGAGATCGACGAACTCCAGCGCTCCGTCGACCGGTTGCGGATGGAGGAGCTGGCCCTGGAAAAGGAGTCGGACCCTGCCTCGGTCGACCGGCTGGCCCGACTGCGGCGCGATCTCGCCGACAAGAACGAGCAGTTGAGCGTGCTGACGGCGCGCTGGGAGCAGGAGAAGAAGAGCCTCAACCGGGTCGGCGAGCTCAAGGAGCGGCTGGACGACCTGCACGGCGCGCTCGAACGGGCCCAGCGCGACGGGGACTTCGAGCGTGCTTCCAAGCTGATGTACGCCGAGATCCCGGCCGCCGAGAAGGAGCTCAGCGACGCCCAGGAGCGCGCTGCGACCGCGAGTGACGAGCCCGGGGCCGCCGCCGCCTCGATGGTCAAGGAGGAGGTCGGCCCGGACGACGTGGCCGACGTGGTCGCCTCCTGGACGGGCATCCCGGCCGGGCGCCTGCTGGAGGGCGAGAGCGCCAAACTCCTGCGCATGGAAGAGGAGTTGGGCAAGCGCCTGATCGGCCAGGCGGAGGCCGTGCAGGCCGTCTCGGACGCGGTGCGCCGCACCCGCTCGGGCATCGCCGACCCGGACCGGCCGACCGGCTCCTTCCTGTTCCTCGGCCCGACGGGCGTCGGCAAGACCGAACTCGCCAAGGCCCTGGCCGACTTCCTGTTCGACGACGAGCGGGCGATGGTCCGGATCGACATGAGCGAGTACGGCGAGAAGCACTCCGTCTCCCGCCTGGTCGGCGCCCCGCCCGGGTACGTCGGCTACGAGGAGGGCGGCCAGCTCACCGAGGCGGTCCGCCGCCGCCCGTACAGCGTGGTGCTGCTGGACGAGGTGGAGAAGGCCCACCCCGAGGTCTTCGACGTGCTGCTCCAGGTGCTCGACGACGGCCGGCTCACCGACGGCCAGGGCCGTACGGTGGACTTCCGCAACGCGATCCTGATCCTCACCTCCAACCTGGGCAGCCAGTACCTGGTGGACCCGGCCACCCCGGAGGAGCGGAAGAAGGCCCTGGTGCTGGACTCCGTCCGGGCCGCGTTCAAGCCGGAGTTCCTCAACCGGCTGGACGACATCGTGGTCTTTGACCCGCTGGGCACCGACGAGCTCAGCCGCATCGTCGACCTCCAGGTGGCCCGCCTCGGCGAGCGGCTGCGCGAGCGGCGGCTCACCCTGGACGTCTCCGCGGCCGCCCGCGACTGGCTGGCGCTCACCGGGTACGACCCGGCGTACGGCGCCCGCCCGCTGCGCCGGCTGGTGCAGTCCGCGATCGGCGACCAGCTGGCCCGGGCGATCCTGTCCGGCGAGGTCCACGACGGCGACACCGTCCTGGTCGAGCGCGACGACGAGGTCGACCGCCTCACGGTCCGCGGCCGGGGCCCGCTGGAGAAGTAGCAGCCGCACCGGGTACGGGTCGTTCCCCCCGCACGGGCGGGGGGAACGACCCGTACCGCTCCCACGGCCAGTACCGCTTCCGCGCGACGGGCCGCCTCCGCGGGACCGGCCGCGTCGGCGGGCCGCGTCCCTAGTCCCCCGCTGCCCGCCGCTGCCGAGCGCGGTCCCGCCACGCGCGCGCCAGCCGGTGCAGCTCGGCCCCCTGGGACTCCGGCAGGTTCCAGGTCTGGGTGAGCAGCCGCAGCGTGGACACCCTCGGGCAGGACATCCCCCGCTCCAGGTCGCGGATCGACCGGACACTCAGCCCCGATGCCTCGCCCAACTGCTCCTGCGTCATCCCCCGGTCCAGTCGGATGTTCCGCAGCAGCACCCCGAACGAGGCGCCCTCCCTGGTCACCGTACGCTCCATCACCACTCCCCCTATTCGGCTCAAATCACCTCAACTCACCCGGTTGGGAAGGATTTTGGCCCGGGTGAGTTCCGTCGCACGCTAACCGCATCCGGCCCGGACGGCAGGCGAACCCGCGCGCCGGGCGCGTGACGTGGCTCACGCACGCGCCGGGCGCGCGGCAGCGGTCGGCGGAACGACGGAAAGGGCGACGGCACCCCGGACACCGTGCGTCACGACGGCCTCCGCGCCCCCCGGAACGAAGATCGACGCGCCCCTCGGCGCCCCTGTGAGCGGAGCCCCGGATGAGGCAGGATGGGAGGTGGAAAGGGCGGCCTCTCATTGCCGGCCACCACGTGCACTGAGGAAGAGGACCCCCATGAGCATCGACCCGTCGTCCATCCCGTCGTTCGGCGTGCCCCAGGGCGGCCAGCCCGGTGGCCAGGGCGGTCGCCCGGCCGGCCCTCCGCCGATCATCGTCCCGGACCAGGCCCTGGTCACCCAGCTGCTCGACCAGATGCAGCTCAAGCACGTCGTGGACGAGGAGGGCGACCTCACCGCCCCCTGGGAGGGCTTCCGCGTCTACTACATGTTCCGCGGCGAGCAGAAGGAGCTCTTCGCGGTGCGCGCCTTCTACGACCGCGCGTACCCGCTGGAGAAGAAGGGCGAGATCCTCGACCTGATCGACGAGTGGAACCGCGAGACCCTCTGGCCCAAGGTCTACACCCACACCCACGAGGACGGCGTGGTCCGTCTGATCGGCGAGGCCCAGATGATCGTCGGCACCGGCGTCAACCTGGACTACTTCGTCACCACCACCGCGAACTGGACCCAGGCCGCGGTCGGCTTCGAGCAGTGGATCGTCGAGCGCCTCGGCCTGCAGAACGAGATCGAGGGCGAGGACGGCGAGGGCGAGGACGGCGAGGAGGCCTGATCCCGGCCCCCGGCACGCACCCCGCGGCCCGGCCCCCGGCACCTCCGGGCGGCCGGGCCGTCCTTAGCAGCGCTTCCACGACCTCATCCCCGACACCGAGGTCCTGGTCACCGCCGGCGCCACCGAGGCCGTCGCCGCCGCCCTGCTCGCCCTGCTGGAGCCCGGCGACGAGGTGATCGCCCTCGAACCCTTTGCGGGCTGCGGGCGACGCCCCGGGGCCGACTGCGGGGGGAACAAATGGCGGATCCTGATCTGTCCTTGGAGTTCAATCCGGCCGAGCTGGACGGCTGCGGACAGAGCGCCCAGCACATGGGGGCGCCGGACCCCTTCAACCCGAACTTCGTCGCTGGCCCGGTGGCGCCCCGCAGCGCGAAGGCGGCCGAGTAGACGATGGACATCAAGACCCCGCTCGGGGTCGGTGCGGATCACGTGTACGTCGGCACGGCCAAGTACGACCCCGTCGCGATGGCGCCCGCGCCCGGGATGTTCGTTCCCGGTGGGGCTGCGTACGAGACGATCACGAATCCCGACGGGTTGTGGCACGGCACGGACCCGGCGACCAGAGCTTCGGCGCGCAGCGCTTCTCGGTGGCGGACGGGTCAGTGACCGACTCCCACGACAACTACTTCGGGAAGCACGACAAGGGCGGCGACTCGCTCCTCAACATCGGGAAGATCGTGCGCGGCCACGGAAACACGATCACCCGGGAGGACCCGAGGTGAGGGCCGCGGTACGGCGCATGACCGTGCCGGCGGTACTGCTGGCGCTCCTGGTCGGCTGGTACGCCTGGCCGGAGTCCTCGGAACCCACCGTGCCGGTTGAGCAGGCGCAGCACCGGATCGAGGTCGAGCTCGCCGACGTCGCGGGGGCCTTCCACCCGGGGCCGGAGAAGCAGGATGAGCGCTCGACGAGGTACAGAAACTCTGGACCGCGAAGGGGTACGCGGTTCGACGTGAGCAGCGGCTGCTGGAGGTGAAGGATTCGCAGCAGCACCTCCAGTTCCTGATGGGCGCGGACGGCTGTGCCGAGCTGCATGTCTCCGCGGTCGATGTCGCCGACTCCACCGAGCCCGACGGCTCAGGCGGATTCGCGCAGGGGCCACCGGAGTCCATCAAGGCGGAGTGCGCGACGGTCGACGACCCCTACTGGTCGCACTGACACCGCCGAGCACCAGCAGCGCTTCCACGGCCTGACCCACGACCCCGACACCGAGGTCCTGGTCACCGCCGGCGCCACCGAGGCCATCGCCGCCGCCCTGCTCGCCCTGCTGGAGCCCGGCGACGAGGTGATCGCCCTCGAACCCTTCTACGACTCCTACGCGGCCTGCATCGCGATGGCCGGAGCCACCCGCCGCCCGCTCACCCTCCGGGCCCCGCACTTCCGCCCCGACCTCGACGAACTGCGCGCCCTGGTCACCCCGCGCACCCGGCTGCTGCTGATCAACACCCCGCACAACCCCACCGGCACCGTCCTCACCGCCGAGGAACTGGCCGGCGTCGTCACCCTCGCCGTCGAACACGACCTGCTGGTGATCACCGACGAGGTCTACGAGCACCTGGTCTTCGGCGCCACCCACCACCCGCTTGCCGCCCTCCCCGGCATGCGCAAGCGCACCGTCACCATCTCCTCCGCCGGCAAGACCTTCTCCTTCACCGGCTGGAAGGTCGGCTGGGTCACCGCGAGCCCCGCGCTGGTCTCCGCCGTCCGCACCGCCAAGCAGTACCTCACCTACGTCAGTGCCGGCCCCTTCCAGTACGCCGTCGCCGAAGCCCTCCGCCTGCCCGACGACTACTTCCGCGCCCTGCGCACCGAACTGCTCCGCAAGCGCGACCTGCTTCTCGACGGCCTCACCTCGGCCGGCTTCCGCGCCTTCACCCCCGAGGGCACCTACTTCGTCACCACCGACATCACCCCGCTCGGCGAGAAGGACGGCATCGACTTCTGCCGCTCCCTGCCGGAACGCTGCGGCGTGGTCGCCATCCCCAACGCCGTCTTCTACGACAACACCGACGCGGGCCGCAGCCTCGTCCGCTTCACCTTCTGCAAGAAGGACGAGGTGCTCCAGGAAGCAGTGGCCCGGCTCAAGACGCTGACCTGAACACCGAGGCCGCGGGGGACGAACTGGTGCACAGCAGGACGCACTACCAGAGCATTAGGCCCTGCCGGAAGCCCTTGAAAGGGCGGGCACCAGCCGGGCTGCCTCTCCTGACCGCCGAGCTCACCTCTGCGGCTGAATGGCACGAATCTTGGCATAGAGCTCGGAGCCAGGGTCGGTCAGCGCTTCAAGGGTGCGATGGCCCAGCTCCTTGACGCCGCCGGCGGCCGAGAACCTACCGCGGTCGGTCAGCTTGCCAGCGACACCCGCCCACCTCCGGGCTCCGTCCGGAGTTGCTTTGTCCCAATTCACGTTTGACAGGTCTTGCAACAATTCCCCCACGCCCTGCCCCCTGCCCCGTGCCTCATGTGCTGCGATACCGATCGCAGTAAGGACTACTGGCAAGCCGACGACAGTGTCGTGCCGCAGGTGCCGCTGAAGGTGCTCGAACACCTCGGACCAAAGTGCGGTGACTGCATTGCGATCGCCATCTGTCATCTCTTGCGCGAGCGGCCTGTTACCCAAGGCGAAGATCTTCCGGCCGATCAAGCTTGCCGCGACAGCACGACGCAAGGTGGTGAGCGTCATGATCGCGTCGCCGCCGGCACTGACCTGGCGGGCGTTGTAGGACACCTTGCCAACGAGGGGGGGAACGGTCTCGGCGAGCGCCTTTGCCAGTGCCGTGGCAGAGTCCCGGCCGTCCGCAGCAATGGCAACCGCAGGGGTGACGGCCACACCGAGGATGTTGAGATCGTGGAAGGCCTGGCTGCTCCATCCGAGGGAGCGGTCATGATCGACGACGACCGCAAGCGGCTCGCTGCCGGTCGCCGGGTGACGATTACGCAGGCTGAGCCGAGCCAAGTACTGAGTCTCACCATCGTCATGAAAAGCTTTGGTGCCAGGCGGGATGTGAGCAACCGTCACCGCGTTCGGCGCTTCCGACATCCGATAGATGATGATCTTGTCAAGGAACACCAGACTCATCGGCGGCGTGACGTAGTCCTCGCCTTTGATCATGCCTCGCTCCAGGTAGGCAGCGTAGGCCGGGACGTTCTCACGTTTGGCCTTGTTGTCAGCGATCATCCGTTGGGCTCTTGTACGCATCTCGTACGCCTGCCGCACTCGGTAGTCCTCCTCCCGCCGCCTCGGGTCCTCCGTCAGGCTCGGGTTGATCACGAAGGACTCCATCTCCTCCAGCGTCGGCCTGATGAGGAACCTGCGCCCGTCAATAACGAGGCACGGCAAGAGCATGCCGGGCAGGGGCAGTGAGCTGGTGTCTAGCACCGGATAGTCGGAGGACTGCACCATGACCGGGTCCTTTCGGCGAGCCGGGGAGCCCGCAGCCGCGAGAGAGGTAGCGACGATGTCCAAGGTTTTCTGACCGCGGCTCAATTCGTCAACACCGCGGCCGAGTTGACCGGAACCGCGGTAGGGTGCCAGCGTAAGCAAGGACGGGCAACCGCCCGATCCACCCGCCAGCACGTCGGCGCCGGTACAGACGAACTCCTCTGCCAGGATCGCAACTGGCAAGGCCGTCAACGAGGATCAGGGAAGTGGTGGGGACGATCAGCAAGCTCGAACCTGCGGACCGCGTGGTGGTGCCGATGAACCAGCCAACGGCCGTCGCGTTCCTGGATGAGAGCGGCGCCATCGCGAAAGACCGCTTCTTCGCCGTCGGGTGCCTCAAGCTGGAGGAGCCTGCACGGCTTCTCCGCGCCGTACAACTGCTTCGCGACCGGGAGCACTGGTACCAAGAGATCCACTACGTCGCCCTCACGCGTGACACACTGCCTTTCTACCGCAAGGTAGTTGACCTGCTCGTCGAGTCGGATGCCGTGTTCTCGTGCTTCGTCTGCGACCGCGACGCCGCTGACCCAGTAGCACGGTTCGGCGGCCAGTTCGAGGCATACGAATCCCTCGCGTTCCAGCTCCTCCTCGGAAGCATCCGACCGTTCGAGGTGGTCACGGTCCTCGCGGACAACTACTCCACCCCGGCAGGCGTGACGTTCGAGGAGTCCATCAAGGCTCGCGTCAACCAGCGCCTCCAACGCCTTGCCGTCTCCAAGGTCGTCCGGCTCGACTCGCGGGCCGCCGACGCCCTACAACTCGTCGACCTGCTCGTAAGCGCCGTTGCGTTCGAGTTCCGCCAGAGCGTAGGCGCGGCCGGCTTGCGAAGCCCGAAGGCCCAACTCGCAGGCTATGTCCGCCAGAAGTACGAGGTTGCGACGTTCCTCAATGGCTGCAAGACCGAAGCACTCAACATCAAGATCTACCGCGACAACCAGCTCGTCCCAGCCCAGGGCGGCAGCGCAACGACCAACGCCGACAGCTCAGCGTAACCAATGGTTGCAATCCTCGGTGCGGTCCATCTAGACTACCGGTGCGGGTGTGGGCCTCTGGCCTTTAGCCCGTTTTTTCTTTCCTGGACCGTCAGCGTGTCGATTCCGCCCTCAGGTCTCCAGCCGAGGTCCCGCCTCGCCCCAGATCATCTGCAGCATCCACGCTCAACAGCTCACCGGCCAGCTCGTCACGGGCGTGAGCCTTGAACACGTTCTCCGGGCCGTGGTCGGATCGGCACTGGCGCTGCCCGGGAATCACCCGTCCTCCACACTTGCCGTGCAGCGTAGCTGTCCACCCACCGAGGGCACGTTCGCTCACGCGGGAGCGTCAGAAACAGGTGCACGAAAACGGAGTCACCTGGGTCACCGCGAGCCCCGCGCTGGTCTCCGCCGTCCGCACCGCCAAGCAGTACCTCACCTACGTCAGTGCCGGCCCCTTCCAGTACGCCGTCGCCGAAGCCCTCCGCCTGCCCGACGACTACTTCCGCGCCCTGCGCACCGAACTGCTCCGCAAGCGCGACCTGCTTCTCGACGGCCTCACCTCGGCCGGCTTCCGCGCCTTCACCCCCGAGGGCACCTACTTCGTCACCACCGACATCACCCCGCTCGGCGAGAAGGACGGCATCGACTTCTGCCGCTCCCTGCCGGAACGCTGCGGCGTGGTCGCCATCCCCAACGCCGTCTTCTACGACAACACCGACGCGGGCCGCAGCCTCGTCCGCTTCACCTTCTGCAAGAAGGACGAGGTGCTCCAGGAAGCAGTGGTCCGGCTCCAGCAGCTCTGACGGGCGACGACTGCGCGGAGCTGCGGCCCGGCCGGGCCGAAGAGCTGCAACTGTCGCATGCGCAAACCGACTTGATGGCGCCGTCACCCGGTAGCCGGACTGTTCACCGTCAGTCACTGCCGCCGGCGAGCGGGCCGTAGCCCAACCGGAGTCGGTTTGTGCAAGAGGGCGGGGGACTCCCGGAGTGCGTTGCGCTCCTGCGGCGCCGAAGGGGGTTTCGCGCGCCCCCTTTATCGGGGCCAACTCTGGCCCGACACCAGTGCTGATTAGCGATCAACTGCCCTAGGTGGCATGCTCTTTTGCTGCCCGTTGGGCAAATCCGGCGACCCGCCGGGTACGCCCGGCCGCCCTCCATCGCGCTGCGTGTGGAGGGCGGCGGCGTGTAGAGCGCGCGAAGGGCGCACACCCAGCGCGCACGGCGCACGGGCCGGTGACAGGGGCGCGCGCTGTGCAAAGTCGCACACCGGGTCGATCAGAGCCGGGAAGCAGGTGAGCTCGAAACGGTGAATGCTTGACAAAGTTGGGTAAATCACCGACGGACCCGGCGTATTCATGCTTCTCTGCTGCTGAATCTCCAGCCGGAATCCTTCCTTCCACGGTCGGCCGCGCCCAGGGCCGCACAGCCACGAACAGCCTCGCCATCGCCTAGGCCTACTCGCTGCTGCTCGGCGGGCGCGCACGGAGCTGAAACGCGGAGCCGAGCATGCTCACCACACTGCAGACCTCCTACACGGACACCCGCGCCGGTGACCTGGCCTGGTGCCTCGGCGGCGACCCGCTGCCCGCTCTCGCCGTCCGCGACCTGAGACTCGACGGCGGCCGCCCGGGTGCGTCCGGAACCCTCCAGCTGCGGCTGCTGGGCGCCTCGCACCAGGTGATGATCTCGGCCGGCCCCGGCGACTGCCTGGAGACCGTCGCCTGCCTGCCCGGCCGCCGCACCCCGCTGCCGGCCCGGGTGGCCAAGCAGGTCGGCGGCTGGGAGTACGAGTTCGCCGCCCGGATCGAGGCGCTGCCCCCGCACGACTTCGCGGCCCGCGCCCAGGAGCTGCTGGCCCTGGTCGAAGGACACCCGCGCGGCCTCGCCGGGGTCTTCCCGGGCGACCCGAGTGCCTTCACCGCCCTGGTCACCCAGGGCGGTCAGAACCGTCTGCTCTGGCGGACCTGGCACGCCTACCCGCAGGAGGGCCAGCTGGTCTGCACCCGCTCCTCGTTGGTGGTGTCGGGGACGTGACGACCCACGAGCCGGGCAGGACCACCTGTCCGGTCTTACGCCACCCAGTACAAGCCTACGAATCGCACGCAGGAACGATTCGTCAATCCGACGGCCCTCACTGTCCGTCGGATGGGCGCAGCTATCCGTCCCGCACGTCCCCTAGCGTTTGTTCGTGATCAACCATCCGGCCGGTCCGCCCGCACACCCGCAAGTGGACCTCGACGACGGCACCCCACCCCTGCCCGGGCGAAGCCTCATCGCCCTGCCCGCCCGCCGTCGGTCCCGGCTGCGCTCCCGCCCCCGGCTCGCCCGGCTCACCGTCCTGCTGGCCGCGTTCGTCTGCGCGGCCTGCGGACTCGTCTACGAGCTCGAACTGGTGGCGCTCGGCGACTACCTGCTCGGGGACTCGGTCACCCAGACCTCCGTCGTGCTCTCCGTGATGGTGTTCGCGATGGGACTCGGCTCGCTGCTCGCCAAGCGGCTCACCCGCCGCCCGGCGACCGCCTTCGCCCTGGTCGAGTGCGCCCTCGCGCTCACCGGCGGACTCTCCGTCCTCGCCCTGTACTCCTGCTGGGCGTGGATCGGCCGCTACCAGGCCGCGATGGTCGGCCTCACCTGCCTGATCGGCATCCTCATCGGCGCCGAGATCCCCCTGCTGATGACCCTCATCCAGCGGATCCGGCGCGAGGACGCCGGTCGCGCGGTCGCCGACCTGTTCGCCGCCGACTACGTGGGCGCGCTGATCGGCGGCCTCGCCTTCCCCTTCCTGATCCTCCCCCGCCTCGGCCCCGGTGACGGCGCCCTGCTCACCGGGGCGGTCAACGCCGTCGCCGGGGCCGCCGTGGTGCTCTGGCTCTTCCGCGAGGAACCGGCGCCCCGGATACGACGGCTGCTCTGGGGCGGCTGCGCCCTCGTCCTCGCCGTGCTCGCGGGCGCCGCCGCGGGCTCCGACTCCGTCGAACGCGCCGCACGGCACGCCCTCTACGGCGACCAGGTCCGCTACGCCACCCGCAGCCGGTACCAGGAGATCGTGCTCACCGGCCCCGCCGACGGCCCGCTCCGGCTCTACCTCGACGGGCGGCTCACGGTCTGCGGGCCCGACGAGTACCGGGGCAGTGAGGCACTCGTCCACCCCGCCCTGGCCGCCGGACCCGACACCCGGATCCTGCTGCTCGGCGGCGGTGACGGCCTCGCCCTGCGGGAGGTGCTGCTGCACCGGGGCGTCCGCTCCGTCCGGCTGGTCGACGCCGACCCGGCCCTCCCCCGGCTCGCCCGCACCGACCCCGGGCTCGCCGCCCTCAACGGCCACTCCCTCGACGACCCCCGGGTCAGCACCACGTCGGCCGACCCGCTGGCCTGGCTGCGCGGCGCGACCGGCGAGGAGTACGACGTGGTGCTCGTCGACCTGCCCGCGCCCTCCGACCGCGGGCCGGTCGAGTTCCACTCCCAGGAGTTCTACGGCCTGGCGGCCCGGCTGCTGGCCCCCGGTGGCCGGATCGCCGTCCGGGGCGGCGAGGGCGGGGACGGGGCCGCGGACGGCCTGTGGCAGATCGAGTCGGGGATGCGGGCCGCCGGACTGCTGACCACCCCCTACGCGGTCCAGGGCAGCGCCACCGGCACCTGCCGCCCCGGCCCGCCGGAGGCCTTCCAGGACTTCCTGCTCGCCGCGGCCACCCCGCCCTCGCTCACCCTCGCCCCCGACGCCCCTGCACCCCGCGCCCTCAGCCCCGACGCCCTCGGCAGCTCCACCACCCGCCTCACCGCCCTCCGCCCGCCCCGGCCCCCGGCCCCGCTCACGCTCCTCGGGCCACGCTGACGAGGAGGTCGGGCCCGGCGGAAGGCAGGGCGGGAGAGGCCGGCCGAGCTCGAAGTGACTCGCAGCGCCGACGGACCCGCCGGAGCCGCACGCACGCCCACCCCGGCCGCGCTCACGCTCCTCGGGCCACGCCGCCGACGGCCCACCGGGCGATCGTGGAAAGTCGGGCGGTGGTGGGTAGGGACCGGGCGGGGCCCAGTCGGTAGGCTCCGTGGCATGGAGCATGAGGTTGTCGTCCCGATGTCCGCAGAGCTGGTGCGGCAGGCCTTGCAGGATCCGGCGCTGCTGGCGCGGAGCGTGCCCGGGCTGAGCACCGAGCCGGCGGCGGTCGGGGCCGGGTCGGCCGAGGAGATCGGCGGGCGGCTGAAGCTTCGGATCGGCGGCTCCACGATCACCTTCAAGGGCGTGCTGTCGCTGATCGAGGGTCGCAACGGTGTTCTCACCGTGTTCGCCGAGGGTCAGGAGGCCCGGGGCAGCGGTGAGGCGACCGCCACCGTACGCGTGAGCGTCACGGACGGCGCCGAGGACGGCACCGCGACGGTCCGCTTCACGGGCGATCTGAGCGCCACCGGTCGGCTGACCGAGTTCGACGCCGAGACCCTCGACGCCACCGGTCGCCGCCTGCTGGAGCGCTTCGCCACCGCGCTCACCTCCCCGGACGGCCCGGACGCCCCGGAGGAGGGCGACGAGGAGCTCGCGGACGGGACCGGGAACGAGAACGGCGGCGAGGGCACGGACGGGACCGGGGCCGACGCCGAGATCGTCTTCATCGAGGAGCGCCAGGACCAGCCCGGCGACGACCTGGACGACGACCTCTCCGACCTGATCGCCTTCTCGGACGCCGACGCCGAGCGCTTCGGCCTCCCCACCGGCTCCGCCGACGACGCCGAGGACGAGGACGACGACGTCGACGACCACGACGACGAGGCCGACGCCCCCGGGGACGGGGTCGCCGAGGAGCTCCCCGCCCAGCCCCTGTTCGCCTACGAGGACGAGCCCGAGCTCAGCGGCCCGGTGCGCCGCAGCATCGTCGGCCGCTCGGCCGAGGAGGTGGACCACGCCCCGCCGCGCGGCCGGTACGCCCCGGCGCTGCCGGCCCGCAGCGCGCGGGCCCGGGCGGCGTCCCGCTGGGGCGGCGAGGCGGGCGGCATCGTGGTGCCGGGCACCGGCGGCCGCAACGCGGTGCCGTGGGTGATCGGTGGTTCGGTGGCCCTGCTGGGCGGTGCCGTGGTGCTGGTCAGGGCGCTGCGCCGCCGCTAGCCGGGAGCGCCCCGCGGGAGTTCAGGGCCTAGACTGAACGCCCATGAGCAACGACCGCGACGCCCTGCTGGCACAGATCAAGGACAAGGCCGTCGTGCACGGCAAGGTCACCCTTTCCTCCGGCAAGGAGGCCGACTACTACGTCGACCTGCGCCGGATCACCCTGGACGGCGAGGCCGCCCCGCTGGTCGGTCGGGTGATGCTGGACGCGACCTCGCACCTGGAGTACGACGCCGTCGGCGGTCTGACCCTGGGTGCCGACCCGGTGGCCACCTCGATGCTGCACGCCGCCGCCGCGCGCGGGCGGAAGCTGGACGCCTTCGTGGTCCGCAAGACGGGCAAGGCGCACGGCCTGCAGCGCCGGATCGAGGGTCCGGAGGTGAAGGGCCGCCGGGTGCTGGCGGTCGAGGACACCTCCACCACCGGCGGCTCGGTGCTGACCGCCGTCGAGGCGCTGCGTGAGGCGGGCGCCGAGGTGGTCGGTGTCGCGGTGATCGTCGAGCGCGGTGGCGCGGGCGCCGTCGAGGAGCAGGGCCTGGAGTACGTGACCGCGTACACCCTGGACGACCTGGGCCTCTGACCGTACGGGACCCCGGACAACACGAAGGGCCGGGTCCTGTTTCACGTGAAACCACGTGGAACGGGACCCGGCCCTCGAAGCAACGACGGCGGGGCCATCCACAGCGGGGCCGTCGACACGAGGCCAGCCGCAGCGAGGCCGTGAACGAGGACCTCAGCCGCGCCGGTGCCGCCCGCTGCCGCCGCCCTGCACCGCGTCCGCGGCGGGCGCCTCGACGAGGCCGGCCTTCTTCTTCCTGCGCTCACGCATGACCTCGACCAGGATCGGCGAGATCGACAGCAGCACGATCAGCAGCACCGCCGGGATCAGGTACTTGTCGATCACCGGGGCGAGCGCGTCGCCGAAGAAGTAGCCGATCAGCAGCATCGACTCGGTCCAGAGCACACCGCCGACGACGTTCCACACGAAGAAGGTCCTGGCGGGCATCTCCAGGGTGCCGGCCACCGGGTTCAGGAAGGTGCGGATGATCGGCATGAAGCGGGCCAACACCACGGCCTTGCCCGAGCCGAACTTGTTGAAGTACTCCTCCGCCTTGACCACGTAGTCGCGGCGGAAGATCTTCGAGTCGGGCTTGTCGAACATCTTCGGCCCGACCTTCGCCCCGATCAGGTGCCCCAGCTGGGCACCGGCGATCGCCGCGATCGGGCAGCCGGTGAGCAGGACGGCGATCGGCAGCTTGGCGCCGTCGCCGAGCACCGAGGAGGCGGCGTTCGAGGCGGCGACACCTCCGATGATCAGCAGCGAGTCGCCCGGGAAGAAGAAGCCGACCAGCAGGCCGGTCTCCGCGAAGATGATCGCGATCAGCCCGATGGCGCCGAGGGACGAGATCAGGGATTTGGCGTCGAGCAGGTTGACGGCCAGCTGGTTGTAGTCCACGGGCGCAGGATAGCGGGCGTACCTTTCCGACGACTTCAGGCCGAGGCCCGCGAGCACGCGTCCGGCCGCGCGTCCGGGCCCGCCGTCGACTTCCGGCCGCCCCTCCCCGGGCGACGTCCCGACAGGCGGGCTCCTGCTGACCTGCGGGCACGAGTCTGGGAAGATGGCCCCGGCGTCCGGTCCGCGGCGGCCCACCACCCTCATGGCCGTACCGCGGAGGTCGCCTCGAACCTTGGTGCCGGAGAGCCACACCGCAGCGCCGCGCGTCGGCGGGCCGGCACGGAGTCGTCACGAAGGCGTACACAGCGTCGGACAGCACCGTCCGTACGCCGCAACCCGACAGGAGCGGATCGCATGCCCATCGCAACTCCCGAGGTCTACAACGAGATGCTCGACCGGGCCAAGGCGGGCAAGTTCGCCTACCCGGCCATCAACGTCACCTCGTCGCAGACCCTGCACGCCGCGCTGCGTGGTTTCGCCGAGGCCGAGAGCGACGGCATCATCCAGATCTCGACCGGTGGCGCGGAGTTCCTGGGCGGCCAGCACAACAAGGACATGGTGACCGGCGCGGTCGCGCTCGCCGAGTTCGCGCACATCGTCGCCGCCAAGTACGACATCACCGTCGCGCTGCACACCGACCACTGCCCGAAGGACAAGCTGGACGGCTACGTCCGCCCGCTGCTGGCGATCTCCGCCGAGCGCGTGGCCAAGGGCGAGAACCCGCTGTTCCAGTCGCACATGTGGGACGGCTCGGCCGAGACCCTCGCCGACAACCTGTCCATCGCCCAGGAGCTGCTGGCCCAGGCCGCAGCCGCCAAGATCATCCTCGAGGTCGAGATCACCCCGACCGGCGGCGAGGAGGACGGCGTCTCGCACGAGATCAACGACGAGCTGTACACCACCGTCAACGACGCCGTGCGCACCGCCGAGGCCCTCGGCCTGGGCGAGAAGGGCCGCTACCTGCTGGCCGCCTCCTTCGGCAACGTGCACGGCGTGTACAAGCCGGGCAACGTCGTGCTGAAGCCGGAGCTGCTGCGCGAGCTGCAGGACGCGATCGGCAAGCAGTACGGCAAGACCGACCCGTTCGACTTCGTCTTCCACGGCGGCTCGGGCTCCACCGCCGAGGAGATCGCCACCGCGCTGGAGAACGGCGTCGTGAAGATGAACCTGGACACCGACACCCAGTACGCCTTCACCCGCCCGGTGGCCGGCCACATGTTCGCCAACTACGACGGCGTGCTGAAGGTCGACGGCGAGGTCGGCAAGAAGAACACCTACGACCCCCGCACCTGGGGCAAGCTGGCCGAGGCCGGCATGGCCGCCCGCGTGGTGGAGGCCGCCGAGCAGCTGCGCTCGGCCGGCAAGCGCCTGAAGTGAGCCCGCTGGGGGCCTGAGGAACAGGGCCCGGAACGGTCGTGCCCCCGGCGGTCTCCCGCCGGGGGCACGGTCATGTCCGGTTGGTTCCGTGGTCCTACTGCTTGAGCTCCGCGTACGCCTCCGCGCTGCTGTCCTTCAGGAACTGCCAGCAGCGGGCCTCCTCCTCGGTCTCCTTGATCGCGCCGGCCGCCCGGGCGAGCGCCGCCAGGCAGCGCAGGAAGCCGCGGTTGCCGCGGTGGTCCCACGGCACCGGCCCGTGTCCCTTCCAGCCGCTGCGGCGCAGCTGGTCGAGGCCGCGGTGGTAGCCGGTGCGGGCGTAGGCGTACGACTCGACGTAGCGGCCGGCCGCGTAGGCGTCGTCGGCGAGCATGGCCCAGGCGAGGCAGAAGGCCGGGAATTCGGCGGCCACCTGGGTCGGGGAGGCCGACTCCTCCGCCAGCATCCGGTAGGGCTGCTCGTCCTCCGGCAGGAGGGTCGGTTCGGGGCCGTCGAGAAGATTCCTGTGAATCGCCATGCGTGCAGTCTGCCACCCGCGGCCCAGGGGTCAACCGCCGAGGCTGCATACCTGGTATGTAGACATTCACCCATTCGCATGCCAAGGTGTCGCTCGTGCCCGCAGTCAGATCCGCCCGCAGGCGAGCCACTCCGCCCAAGAACGCTCGCAGCGCCCGTCGACGCCGCAGGACACGCCGCCGGATCGGCCCTGGCATGCTCACGGCACTGGTTGCCTCCGTGCTGCTGCTGGGCCTGGCCGCCTTCGCGCTGAACCGCCCCGCGGACGCCCCGGCGCCCGCCGCGACCGCCCAGGCCCGGGTCGCCCCGCCCGGCGAGCAGTCACCCAGCACGGCACCGGCGGCCCCGACGCCCACCGGCACCCCCACCCCGACCCCGACGGCGGCCCCCACCCCCACGGCCACCGGGCCCGACCCCGGCCCCACCAAGGGCTCCGGCACCTTCAGCATCGCCCCCGCCAGCGCCAAGGCAGTCGGTAGCGGCACCGTGCGCCGCTACCGGGTGGAGGTCGAGGACGGCATCGGCATCGACGCCGCCTCGGCCGCCGGGCAGATCCACGGCATCCTCGGCGACCGCCGCGGCTGGACCAACGACCACAAGAACGCCTTCCAGCTGGTCGCGGGCGGCTCGTACGACTTCACCGTGAAGATCGCCTCCCCGGCCACCGTGGACAAGATCTGCGGCGCCTCCGGCCTGGACACCCACGGCGAGGTCAACTGCAACGTCGGCAACCAGGTGCTGGTCAACTCCAAGCGGTGGAACACCGGTTCACCGCAGTTCAGCGGCCCGTTGGACGAGTACCGGGCGCTGATCGTCAACCACGAGGTCGGCCACCGGATCGGCCACGGGCACGAGACCTGCCCCGGCCCCGGCAAACCCGCGCCCGCGATGATGCAGCAGATCTACGGCCTCAAGGGCTGCGCGCCGAACGCCTGGCCGTACTCCGCGGACGGCACCTACCTGAGCGGCCCGGCCGTCCCGTAGCCGTGCCGTAGTGCAACGGAGTTGAGACCCGAACGGCAACCGGCCGGCACAACCACGGCCTACCCTCCGATCATGACCGCTGCCCAACGCCGAAAGCTCACCGCCGCGTTCGCCATCGCCGGGATCACGCTCGGCGCCGCCGCCTGCTCGTCCTCGTCCGACACCGGCAGCGCCACCGGTGGTGGAGCACTCTCCTACGACCGCGTCCGGTCCACCGCCCTGGACCTGTCCAAGGACAAGTCCAGCACCTGCCCGTTCGGCCTCGACTTCGCGAAGGCCGCGTCCGGAGCCGGGATCACCGGCACCGTCGCCCCCGCCGTGACGGACGGACGCTCCGTCACGGGCAACACCGGGGAGGGCGTCCCCGCCCAGCCCTGGCCCTCGGGGGACACCAGTCACCCGCCGACCATGACCGAGATGCCGGCCGTTCCCCCGAACGCCGAGATCACCTGCTCCTACACGGTCGGCGCGTCCACCGTCGACGTCGAGCTGATGGCCGTGCCGAAGAACGACTACGGCATCAGCATGATGCTTCCCGCGATCGCGCGAGCCGGGCTGCTGAGTGTGGACCAGCTCTCCCGGTTCTCCGCCGACCGGCCCGCCGTCGGGCAGACCAAGCTCACCCCGGGTGGCGGCAGGGCCGCCGTCGCCCGGATCGCGCTGCACGGCGACGGCGACCTGGTGCTGATGCTCGACCAGAACACCACCGGCCAGGCCGCCCAGGACCCGGCCCTCGCCGGCGAGCCGCTGCGCAAGGCCGCCGAAGCCCTGGCCGGGCAGCTCAAGGGCTGACCGACCGGTTCGAGGACAGCCGCTACCCCAGGACCGGCAGGTACTCCGCCAGGTCGCTGCGCTCCCCCGAGGCGGCCACCCCGTGGTCCGCCACCGCCGCCGCCCACGGCACCCGGCCGGTGGCCAGCCGGATCCAGGTCAGCGGGTCGGTCTCGACCACGTTGGGCGGGGTGCCGCGGGTGTGCTTGGGCCCCGGGACGGCCTGGACGACCGCGTACGGCGGGATCCGCAGCTCGACCGCGCCGCCGGGCACCCGGTCGGCGAAGGCGTCCGCCAGCAGCCGGGTGACGGCGGCGACGGCCTGGCGGTCGTGCGGGAAGGCGGCGAGGCCCAGCGCGTCGGCCAGGTCGTCGGCGTGCACGACCGCCTCGACGAGCCGGGTCACCAGGTAGTCGGCCAGGAGCATCGACCGCCCACTCAGCAGGGGGATCCGCCGCCCGGGTTCGGCGACCGCCGGACCGTCCAGCACGGACCGCACGGCGTCCAGCTGCCGGTCGAACGCGGCGGCCACGTCCTCGGGCGGGCCGGCGAACGCGTCCGCCGCGAAACGGGTCACCGCGGTGTCGACCGTGTCGGCCATCGTCCTGCTCAGCCCGGCGTAGTCGCTCAGCGAGATCACCGGCCCCGGCGACGGTTCGTCCAGGCGGGCCGGCAGCGAGCCCAGCGCCAGACTCAGATGGGCCACCAACTCCCGTACCCGCCAGGAGCCGAGACGGGTGGGCCGGTCCAGATCCGGCGCCGACAGCCGGTGCACGGCGGCGCGCAGCGCCTCGTTCTGCGCCGCCAGCGCGGCGCGGACCTTCTGCGGTTGGTACGTACGGGACTTGGCAGGCATGGGGCCCAACATACGCCGAGGGGCGGACGGTTCCGGAATGGAACCGCCCGCCCCCTCGGAACAGCCAGGTCAGGCCAGCAGGGCCTCGATGACGCCGGTGTGGGCTTCCTTCAGCTCGGCCAGCGAGACGGTGAACTGCCCCTGGATGTCCAGGGCGTCGCCGTCCACGACACCGATCCGGGTGGCCGGCAGGCCACGCGCGGTGCACATGTCGTTGAAGCGGAGCTCCTCGCTGCGCGGCACCGCCACGACGGCGCGGCCGGCCGACTCCGAGAACAGGAACACGAACGGGTCCGTGCCCTCGGGCACGACGATCCGCGCGCCGTGGCCGCCCTTGAGGCAGCTCTCCACGAGCGCCTGGCCGAGGCCGCCGTCGGACAGGTCGTGCGCGGCGTCGATCATGCCGTCGCGCGAGGCCGAGATCAGGATCTCGCCGAGCAGCCGCTCGCGCTCCAGGTCCACCGCGGGCGGCAGGCCGCCGAGGTGGTCGTGGACGACCTGCGACCAGGCCGAGCCGCCGAGCTCGTCCGCCGTGTCGCCGAGCAGGTAGAGCAGCTGCCCCTCCTCGGCGAAGGCGACCGGGGTGCGCCGGGTGACGTCGTCGATGACGCCGAGCACCGCGACCACCGGGGTCGGGTGGATGGCGACCTCGCCGGTCTGGTTGTACAGCGAGACGTTGCCGCCGGTGACCGGGGTACCGAGCACCAGGCAGGCGTCGGCCAGGCCGCGGGTGGCCTCGGCGAACTGCCACATCACGTCCGGGTCCTCGGGGGAGCCGAAGTTGAGGCAGTCGGAGACGGCGAGCGGCTTGGCACCGCCGGCCGCGACGTTGCGGTACGCCTCGGCCAGGGCCAGCTGGGCGCCGGTGTACGGGTCCAGCTTGGCGTAGCGGCCGTTGCCGTCGGTGGCGACCGAAACGCCGAGGTTGGTCTCGTCGTCGATCCGGATCATGCCCGAGTCCTCGCCGTGCGAGAGCACGGTGTTGCCGAGCACGTAGCGGTCGTACTGGTCGGTGATCCAGGACTTGGAGGCCTGGTTCGGGTGGCTCGCGACCTTCAGCAGGTCGGCCTTGAGGCCCTCGCCGGTGGTCGGGCGGGCCAGCCGCTCGGCGGTGGGGGCGTCGGCCTGCAGCGCGTCCTGCCAGCTCGGGCGGGCGTAGGGGCGCTGGTAGGTCGGGCCCTCGTGGGCGACGGTGCGCGGGGGCACGTCCACCACGAGCTCGCCGTGCCAGAAGATCTCCAGGCGCTCGCCGTCGGTGACCTCACCGATGACGTTGGCGATGACGTCCCACTTCTCGCAGATCTCCAGGAAGCGGGCGACCTTGTCGGGCTCGACGATCGCGCACATGCGCTCCTGCGACTCGCTCATGAGGATCTCCTCCGGCGAGAGCGTGTGGTCGCGCAGGTGCACGGTGTCGAGGTCGATCCGCATGCCGCCGGAGCCGGCCGAGGCCAGCTCGCTGGTGGCGCAGGACAGACCCGCGCCGCCGAGGTCCTGGATGCCCTTGACGAGCTTCTCCCGGAAGATCTCCAGGGTGCACTCGATCAGGAGCTTCTCCTGGAACGGGTCGCCGACCTGGACGGCCGGGCGCTTGGCCGGCTTGGTGTCGTCGAAGGTCTCGGAGGCCAGCACCGAGACGCCGCCGATGCCGTCGCCGCCGGTGCGGGCGCCGTACAGGATGACCTTGTTGCCGGCGCCGGAGGCCTGCGCGAGGTGGATGTCCTCGTGCTTCATGACGCCCACGCACAGTGCGTTGACCAGCGGGTTGCCCTGGTAGCAGGAGTCGAAGACGACCTCGCCGCCGATGTTCGGCAGGCCCAGGCAGTTGCCGTAGCCGCCGATGCCCGCGACGATGCCGGGCAGCACGCGCCGGGTGTCCGGGTGGTCGGCCGCACCGAAGCGCAGCGGGTCCATCACGGCGACCGGGCGGGCGCCCATCGCCAGGATGTCGCGCACGATGCCGCCGATGCCGGTGGCCGCGCCCTGGTAGGGCTCGATGTACGACGGGTGGTTGTGCGACTCGACCTTGAAGGTCACCGCGTAGCCCTGGCCGACGTCGACCACACCGGCGTTCTCGCCGATGCCGACGAGCATCGCGTCCGAATCGGGCTTCTTCTCGCCGAACTGCTTCAGGTGCACCTTGCTGCTCTTGTACGAACAGTGCTCGGACCACATGACCGAGTACATCGCGAGTTCGGCGCCGGTCGGGCGGCGGCCGAGAATCTCCCGGATGCGCGCGTACTCGTCCTCCTTGAGGCCGAGTTCGGCCCACGGCTGGGCGGCGTCCGGGGTCTGCTCGGCGTTCTTGACGGTGTCGAGGCTCATCAGGCGTTCACCAGCTGCTTCAGTACGGAAGTGAAGAAGCCCAGGCCCTCGGTGGTCGGACCGGTGAGCGGCTCCACGGCGTGCTCCGGGTGCGGCATCAGGCCGACGACATTGCCGGCGGCGTTGGTGATGCCGGCGATATCGCGGTACGAACCGTTCGGGTTGCCGTACCCGTCAGCGGCGTTGCCGCGGGCGAGGTACCGGGCCACGACGCGGCCCTCCGCCTCCAGTTCGTCCAGGACGTGCGCGTCGGCGACGAAGCGGCCCTCGCCGTTCTTCAGCGGGACGACGATTTCCTGGCCCACCGAGTAATCCCCGGTCCAGGCCGTCTCCGCGTTCTCGATGCGCAGCTTCTGGTCGCGGCAGACGAAGTGCAGCGAGTCGTTCCGGGTGAGGGCGCCGGGCAGCAGGTGCGATTCGCACAGCACCTGGAAGCCGTTGCAGATACCCAGGACCGGCATTCCGAGCCTGGCCTGCTCGATGACGGTCTCCATCACCGGCGAGAAGCGGGAGATCGCGCCGCAGCGCAGATAGTCGCCGTAACTGAATCCGCCCGGCAGGACGACGGCGTCGACCTGGTGGAGATCCTTGTCACGGTGCCAGAGGGCGACCGGCTCGGCGCCGGCCAGGCGGACCGCACGCTGGGCGTCACGGTCGTCGAGCGAGCCGGGGAAAGTGACGACGCCGATGCGGGTGGTCACTTCGCCGCCTCCTCGACGCGGACGGTGAAGTCCTCGATCACGGTGTTGGCGAGAAAGGTCTCGGCGGCTTCGCGGATACGGGCGAGCGCGGCGTCGTCGACCGGACCCTCCAGCTCCAGCTCGAAACGCTTGCCCTGGCGGACGTCGGCGATCCCGGTGAATCCGAGACGGGGCAGTGCACGCTGCACCGCCTGTCCCTGGGGGTCGAGGATCTCCGGCTTGAGCATGACGTCGACTACGACGCGTGCCACTGGCACTCCCGGTGGTGTCTTCGGTGAGGCGGGGGAACTCCAGACTACCGGCCGTTTGGGGGAGGAATGCTGGCCGGGGAGGGTGACGCGCGTAGACCCAGGACCCTTACGCCGCAAGGGATCCGACGTCCCCACCCCCCGTCCGGCCCGGCCCGTTTCCGGGGTTTCGGGGCCGCGAACGGGACCCCCCGGAGAACACCCGAATACGGCACTTGGGGACAGAACCGCCCGTCCCGCACGCCGGTATCCGGCAGTCCCGCGAAGACTCGTGAATATCCGGAAAAGAATGCCGGACTCTTCGATTTCGACCCCCTTCGGGTGCAGAATAGGGCCACCTGTCGCGGCAAGTGCTGCGTATCCGGCGGGCCACCAGGCCTGCCCGTGTGCGCTTGCGCGAGTTGGTGCACATCAGGCCACGGGGCGCACTCCGTGAACCGGCGGCCGAATTGCCGAGAGGATTGACACCCATGGCTCAGCGTGTAGTTGTCACGCTCTCCGACGACCTGGACGGCGGCGCCGCCGCGGAAACCGTCCACTTCGGCGTCGACGGGAAGTCGTACGAGATCGACCTGTCCGTGGACAACGCGGAAAAGCTGCGGGAGGCCCTCGCCCCGTTCGTCGCGGCCGGCCGGCGCCAGAGCCGCACCGGAAAGTCCTTCCGCCGCACCGCGCTCACCCCGGACCCGGCCGCCGTGCGCGCCTGGGCCCTGTCGCGCGGCATGGAACTGCCGGCCCGCGGCCGGATCCCCAAGCACGTGTACGAGGCGTTCGCCGAGGCGAACTGACCCCGTCGGGGCACCTTCCCCGGTCGCCCTGCCCGCCCGGACCGAAAGGGTGGGGCGACCACCCCGAACGATGCTGTAGAGTATTCCTCGTCGCCGCAACGGAGAGATCCGAAGAGGCGGCGGGTGCCCCACCAGGCACCATGCGGACGTGGCTCAGTTGGTAGAGCATCACCTTGCCAAGGTGAGGGTCGCGAGTTCGAATCTCGTCGTCCGCTCGCAGTGCGCGAGCACAGCACAACTCAATAGTTTGACCATGCGGACGTGGCTCAGTTGGTAGAGCATCACCTTGCCAAGGTGAGGGTCGCGAGTTCGAATCTCGTCGTCCGCTCCAGAGCGAAGGCCCCCTCGATCGAGGGGGCCTTCGACGTTTCGGTTCCGCTGATTGCAGCGGCACTGCTCCTCCCCCATTCCCCCATGACATTTGTCATCGCCGACCCGTGGATCCGCACCACCGACCCGTGACGGCGCGCACTGCCCGCGCGCCCGGGGCGGCGGAAGGCTCGGGGGCATGGAAACGAGCGAGCCCGGCCGCCCCGGCGACAGCGTGATCGAGGTCACCGACCTGCACCGGCACTACGGCACCGGCGCCACCGAGTACCACGCCGTCCGCGGCGTCGACCTGACCGTCGGCCGCGGCGAGCTGTTCGCCCTGCTCGGCACCAACGGCGCAGGCAAGACCTCCACCATGGAGGTCATCGAGGGCCTGGCCGCGCCCAGCGGCGGCACCGTCCGGGTGCTCGGCCACGACCCCTTCAAGGAGCGCGCCGCCGTCCGTCCGCGGATCGGCGTCATGCTCCAGGAGGGCGGCTTCCCCGGCGAGCTCACCGCCGCCGAGACCGGCCGCACCTGGGCCGGGGTGACCAGCGGCGCGCGCCCGGTCGCGGAGGCGCTGGAGCTGGTCGGCCTCGGCCACCGGGCCGGCGTCCGGGTCAAGCAGCTGTCCGGCGGCGAACGGCGCCGGCTCGACCTCGCGATGGCCCTGCTCGGCCGCCCCGAGGTGCTCTTCCTGGACGAGCCCAGCACCGGCCTCGACCCGGAGGCGCGCGCCGCCGTCTGGCGGCTGGTGCGCGAGCTGCGCGCCCAGGGCACCACGGTGCTGCTCACCACCCACTACCTGGAGGAGGCCGAGGAACTCGCCGACCGGCTGGCCATCATGCACGGCGGCCAGATCGTCACCACCGGCACCGTCGCCGAGGTGATCGCCGGCCGGCCCTCCAGGATCACCTTCGAACTCCCGGAGTTCACCGGGACCGCTCTGCCCGTCCTGCCCGGGGCCGAGGTCACCGTCGACGGCCGCAAGGTCACCGTGCAGAGCGTCGGCCTCCAGGACACCCTCACCGACCTGCTCGGCTGGGCCCGGCACCACGGGATCGCGCTCGGTGCCCTGGACGCCCGCAGCGCCTCGCTGGAGGAGGCCTTCCTCGCCATCGCCTCCGAGGCCGCCCACCAGGCTCCGCCGCAGTCCCCCGCTGCCACCCGTCCCGCCCGCCGCCTGATCGGATCCGCCCGATGACCACCGCCGTCCCCGCCACCGACACCGTCACCGGCCCCCCGAGCACCACCGCCGGCCGGCTGCTCGCCCTCGGCCGGGCCGAGGCCACCCTGCTGCTGCGCAACCGCACCGCGCTGTTCTCCGCCGTGGTGCTGCCGGTGGTGCTGGTCAGCGTGCTGCACGGGACGCTCAAGAAGCAGTCCGAGAACAACCCCGGACTGGACGTCCACTCGCTGCTGGTCTACGGCTCGGTCGGGATGGTCCTGGCCTTCGTCGTGTACTACAACCTGACCGCCGCGTACGTGGGGCGGCGCGGCGAGCTGGTGCTCAAGCGGCTGCGCACCGGCGAGGCCAGGGACCTGGAGATCCTGCTCGGCACGGCCGTCCCCTCGCTCGTCCTCGGACTCTTCATGGCCGCCCTGATCGGGATCGGCGGCAGCGTCGGCCTGCACCTGGCCGTACCGGTCAACCCCGTGCTGATGCTGGTCGGCCTGCTGATGCTGCTGGCCACCATGATCGCCCTGGCCGCGCTGTCGAGCGCCTTCACCAAGACCGTGGAGAGCGCGGGCATCACCACCCTGCCGGTCATGCTGGTCATGCAGTTCGGCTCCGGCCTGTTCGTCCCGCTGGAAGTCATGCCCTCGCAGCTGGCCGACGTCTGCCGCCTGCTGCCGACCACCCCCGCCTTCCAGCTGATCCGGGTCGGCTGGTTCGGCACCGACGGCTCCGCCGTCGCGACCGACTTCCTCGGCAGCTGGGGCGCCGCCGCCCCGCACCTGGTCACCGGCGCCGTCTGGCTCGGCCTGGCGGTCTGGGGCGCGGTGCGCTACTTCCGCTGGGAGCCGCGCCGCTGACGAGCGGAATCGGAAGATCCATCCTCGTCTGACCTCTGATATGAAGGCGGAGCAATATCGCGGTCGAACGGGGGGCAGAGGATTTGAGAATGCGGTCACCGCTTCGTGACTGGCGGAGTCTGAGCAAGCCGCAGCGCACCGAGTTCTACCTCCGCTGGTGCCTCTACCTGATGGCCCTGTTCCTCCTGCCCGGTGTGCTCGTCGCCATCGGCAGCGGAACCGGACCGGCCGGGAACGGAACCGGACCGGCCGGGAACGGCCCCGCGGTCCGGATGTCCCTCCTGATCGGCCTCGCCACCACCCTGGTGCTGCTGCGGACCTTCCGGGTGACCCTCGACCACTACCTCCGGCGGCCCACCGACCACCGACGCTGGATCGCCCTCACCATCGGCCTGGTGGTGGCCGGTTCGTGGGCGGCCCTGCTGGTGGGACCGACCGGCGACACGACGGAGCAGCCGGTGCAGATCCCGTTCACCGCCCTCGTCGCCGGCTACCTGCTGATCTTCGGCTTCAGCCCGGTGTGCGTGGGACTGACTCCGCGCTGGTCCGCCCCCGCCGGGCTCGGCATGGTGCTGGCGGTCCTCCCGGCCATGGTGCTGGCCGGGATCGGTGTGGCCGCGGCCACCGGATTCCTGATGGTCATGACGATCGCCATGGCCTTCCTCGGGGCCAGCTGCCGCAGCTTCGCCTGGCTGACCGCCATCGTCTGGGAACTGGACGCCGCCCGCGAGGCGCAGTCCCGGCTGGCCGTCGCCGAGGAGCGGCTGCGCTTCTCCCGCGACCTGCACGACGTGATGGGCCGCAACCTCACCACCATCGCGCTGAAGAGCGAACTCGCCGTCCAGCTCGCCCGGCGCGGACGCCCGGAGGCGGCCGAGCAGATGGCCGAGGTGCAGAGGATCGCCCAGGAGTCTCAGCGCGAGGTCCGGGACGTCATCCGCGGCTACCGCACCGCCGACCTGCACGCCGAGGCGATCGGCGCCCGCGCGGTGCTGCGCGCCGCCGACGTGCACTGCGTGATCGACCTCGGCGAGGAGGCCGACCGGCTGCCGCCGCCGGTGCAGTCGGTGCTCGGCTGGGTGATCCGCGAGTCCACCACCAACGTGCTGCGGCACAGCGAGGCCGCCCGCTGCCTGATCCGGCTGCGGCGGGAGGACGGCCGGGCGGTGCTGGAGCTGGAGAACGACGGGGTGCCCGCCGTGCCGCTCCCCTCCCAGGGCGGCGGCACCGGGCTGCGCGGCCTGCGCGAGCGGCTGGCCGCCCACGACGGCGAGCTGACCGTCCCGGCCGCCGCACCCGGCACCTTCCGGATGCTCGCCACCGTCCCGCTCTGATCCCGCTGCCGCCGAGGAAGGCCCTCCGATGACCGACACCGAACCCGTCCGCGTCCTGCTCGCCGACGACGAGCACCTGATCCGCGGCGCGCTGGCCGCGCTGCTCTCGCTGGAGGACGACATCGAGGTGGTCGCCCAGGCCGGCTCCGGCCCGGAGGCGCTGGCGATGGCCCGGGCCCACCGGCCGGACATCGCCGTGCTGGACCTGCAGATGCCCGGCAAGGACGGCATCGAGGTGGCCACCGAGCTGCGCCGGCTGCTGCCGGACTGCCGCTGCATGATCGTCACCGGCCACGGCCGCCCCGGCTACCTGAAGCGGGCTCTGGAGGTGGGAGTCCGGGGCTTCCTGCCGAAGACCGTGTCGGCGGCCGACCTGGCCGGCATCATTCGCACCGTGCGCTCGGGCGGCCGGTACGTGGACCCGGAACTGGCGGCGGACGCGATCAGCGCCGGGGAGACCCCGCTGACCCCGCGCGAGACGGACGTCCTGGAGCTGGCCGCGGACGGCACCCCGATCGCGGAGATCGCCGAACGGGCCGCGCTCTCCCAGGGCACCGTGCGCAACTACCTGTCCTCGGCGGCCACCAAGCTGGGCGCGGAGAACCGGCACGCGGCGGTGCGGATCGCCCGCGAGCACGGGTGGATCTAGCTGGTGCGTGTCGGAAACGCCCCGTGCCCACGGGCCCCGCTCGTGCGGGTCAGACCCAGCTGGTGCCGGTCAGCCGCTCGTACACCTCGATGTACTTGGCGCGGGTCTGCTCGACCACCTCGGCCGGCAGCTCCGGCGGCGGCTGCTCGCTGTAGCGGTCCCAGCCGGAGGCCGGGGAGACCAGCCAGTCGCGGATCAGCTGCTTGTCGAAGGAGGCCTGCGAGCGGCCCGGCCGGTAGTCGTCGGCCGGCCAGTAGCGCGAGGAGTCCGGGGTGAGAACCTCGTCGCCGATCACCAGCTCGCCGTCCAGCAGGCCGAACTCGAACTTGGTGTCGGCCAGGATGATGCCGCGGTCGCGGGCGATGTCCCGGGCCCGGGCGTAGACGTCCAGGGTGGTGCGGCGCACCTGGGCGGCCAGCTCGGCGCCGATCCGGCGGGCGGTCTCCTCGTAGGGGACGTTCTCGTCGTGCTCGCCGACCTCGGCCTTGAGGGCGGGGGTGTAGATCGGGGCGGGCAGCTCGGAGCTGTTCTCCAGGCCCTCCGGCAGGGCGATGCCGCAGACCGTGCGGCTCTCCTCGTACTCGGTCAGGCCGGAGCCGGCCAGGTAGCCGCGGGCGACCGCCTCGACCGGGATCATGTCCAGGCTCTTGCAGATCAGCGTGCGGCCCTTCCAGTCGGCGGGGGCGCCGGCCGGGACCTCGGTGGAGATCACGTGGTTGGGGACGATGTCGGCGATCCGCTCGAACCACCACAGCGAGAGCTGGGTGAGCACCCGGCCCTTGTCCGGGATCTCGTTCGGCAGCACCCAGTCATGGGCGGACATCCGGTCGCTGGCGACCATCACCAGCTCGCCCGATCCGGTGCGGTACAGGTCGCGCACCTTGCCGGTGTGCAGGTGGACCAGGCCGGGTACCTGAACCGGCTCGGGCTTGGTGACAAATCCGCTCAAGGTGTCTCAGTCCTCAGGGGTCGTTCACGGGCGTAAGGCACCGCGAAAGGGGAGGTCACTGCCCCGCAGTCTTTCACGCCCGCTCGGCCCCGGTCCTTGCGGCGCCGGAGCTCAGTTCTTGCAGAGCCGGTCCAGCAGGTTGGCGGTGGCCCGCTGGACCCGTTCGTCGGTGAGCCCGGGGCGGCCGAGGGCGGGCGACCAGGCGAAGGTGCCGGCCGCGAAGACGTACGCGCCGCTCGGCGCCCGGTACAGCGAGGTCTCCTGGTAGCGGGTGCGGCCGACCAGGTCCCGGTACGGCGAGTGGGCCAGCAGCACCCGCTCGGTGTGCTCGGGCAGCGCGACCTTGGGGTAGTACCGGTCGGCCTCCCCCGCGACCAGGCCGGGCAGTTCGTCGCCCTCCTGCAGCCCGGTGCCGTCCCAGAGCCAGTGCGCCGTGTGCCGGGCGACCAGCGGGACGGGCGCGGCGACCCGCCCCGAGTACTGCACCCCGAGCAGGTGCTGCTCGGGCTCCCCGGCGTCCCGCCACAGCGCGCTGGCCGCGCCGGGCACCCCGGCGGCCGCACTGCCCGGCCCGGGCTTCTGCCGCTTGCGGCAGTTCAGCAGCCGGTTGGGCTCGCCGGAGGCGGCGGCGCTCAACTCGACCCGCCAGTACATGGTGTTGGCGGACAGGAAGACCAGCGAGGTGCCGCCGTCCCGGGCCCGTTCGGCGGCCCGCCGCATCGGCTCGGACCAGTACTCGTCGTGGCCGGGGAAGACCAGCGCCCGGTGCTCGGTCGGGTCCACCAGGCCGGCGTGCAGGTCGGTGGCGGTGGCGTAGGAGAGGTCGTAGCCGTAGCGCTCGGCCCAGCGGATGAAGTCGTAGGCGTGGCCGACGTGCAGCGGGAGCCCGGCGGTGGCGTGCGGGCGGTCGAAGGAGACCGTGACGGCCGCCTCGGCCTCGCCGACCAGGCCGCCCCGGCCGTCCCAGGCGTGGTAGAGGCTGGCGCCGGTGCGGCCGTCCTCGGGGAACAGGTTGTACGCCTGCCAGGTCACGTCCGGGAGCACCAGGAGCAGTTCGGCGGTGTGCCCCTGGTCGGCGAAGTCCCTCACGGTGAACGGGACGTGGCTGCGGTGCAGCATGTCCGCGGTGGTCAGCACGGCGACGTACGCACCGGGCTTCCAGTGCAGCGGGACCTGCAACCGCCAGGAGTGCCACCAGTGGTGGCAGGAGACCGTCCGCTCGACCACCAACGGGGCGGGCTGGGCCAGCCCGGCGATCAGCGGACTGGACGTCATGTGCCGGGCGCCGTCGCCGCCGTAGTGGCCGATCCGGTAGACATCCACGGTGAACTCGCGGGGCGGGTTGACGGTGACCCGGAAGTCCACCGAGCCGCCGGGGCGGACCACCCCGGCCGAGGCGAAGCCCTTGATCTGCTGGTCCACGTCGTTGGAGCTCTGCGGGGTGCCGACCGGCGGCTTGGGCCGCACGCCCGCCGACAGCGGCTGCTGGCCGGGCGCGTCCACCGAGACGTACCAGGGCACGGCGCCCTCCGCCCCGGCCAGATACTGGTCGGGGCTGCGCAGCCAGGGCAGCGGGCCCTGGCCGAAGGGGTCGGAGACGCTGTAAGCGTGCGTGCCCGACTCCCAGCGGCGGTTGAGTTCGGTCCCCACGCGCCCCTCCCAGGTGCACTTCCGTCCGGGCGGCACGTGCCCCCCGGATGTGCGTGCGGTCTAATACACCACACAGTGCTGGCGCTCCGTCACCCCACGGTAGCAATTGGTGTCGGGAATCTCGCGCGCCTCTCGGGCAGGGCCTCCTGCCTGCGGAGACGGCCGGCGGCCGGGGCTCCCGGGGGCGCGTGCGGGGGCGCCGAGCGCCGCCCGGGAGCCCAGGGCGTGTCCGGCGGTCCCCACCGGGCGCGAATCGCCGGACGCTCCTCAGAGACGCACGGGTTTCTCCAGCCGGACCTCCGCGGCGTCCAGCCAGGCGCGCAGCGGACCGTCCTGGCCCTGCTCCACGGCCTGGGCGACCGGGGCGGCCAGGTCGGTGCGGCGGACGCCGCCGAGCAGCAGCACCGGGCCGTCCAGCCAGTCCAGGCCGGGGGCGCCGCCGGTGGTGTCCACGGCGGCGCAGCAGACCATCGCGGTGACGTGGTCGACCAGCAGGTCGCGGCCGGTGCGGTCGGGTTCGAGCAGCGGGACCGGCGTGGTGGTGCGGGCGAGCTGGGCGGCCAGGGCCGCGGCCAGCTGCTCGCCGTCGCCGTCGGCGAGCCGGACCAGCAGCCGGGTGAGGGTCGGGGCGCCGGGGCGGGACTGCGGGGCCAGCCGGTCCAGGGCGGCCTGCAGGGCGGCGGCCCGGACCCGCCAGCCGGCGTCCACCACCTCGGCCGGGTAGTCGGCCCACTCCAGCTCGTGCCAGGCGCCGGCCGCGGGGCGGCCGAAGAACAGGTCGGCGGCGAGCCGGGACACCGCCCGGTCGACCGTGCCGGGCTCCTCCAGCAGGTCGCAGGCGGGGCGGTCACCGAGCCGGGTGCCGTAGCCGTCGGCCAGCCGGTCACGGCGGGACAGCTCGGTGAGCGCGGCGACCACTCCGGCGTTCAGGTGCGCGGGGTGGCGGCCGAGCCGCCAGGCGGGCAGCGCGACCCGGGTCAGCAGCCGGTCCCAGCCGGCGTAGGCCAGGCCGACCTGCTCCTGGGCGGCGATCCGCAGGCCGTAGTCGACCGCCCTGGCCTGCTCGGAGGCCCAGCCCGCGACGGAGCGCTCCAGTTCGGCGGAGTGGCCGCGGCAGGCGCCCAGCAACCGGCGGGTGATCCGCCGGGTGACCCGGTCGGCGAGCCCGGCCGGGCCGCGGCGCGGCGGGGCGGGCGGAACGGCCAGGGTGGCGCCGCCGAGGCCGGGGGCCGCGCCCGGTCCGGAGTCCAGGCAGGCGTCCAGGCTGCGCAGGAAGCGGCGGGCGGCGGCGATCTCCGGGTCCGCGGAGGCTGCGGTGCCGGCCACCACGGGGGCGAGCAGGGCGCGCAGTTCGCCGGCCCGCATCCACCACAGGAAGGGCGAACCGATCACCAGCACCGGCGCGGGCGCCCCGGGGTGCGGCCGCGGCCGGTGGGAACGCCGCGGCGGCGGGACGTCCTCCAGCCAGCTGTCGCAGTCCGGGGTGAGGGCCACGGCGGAGGGCGCGGGGACGTCCAGCCGGTCGGCCAGTTCGTCGATCAGCCGGTACAGCTCGGGGGCGGCGGCGCGTTCGACCGGCACGGCGGGCGTCTGCGGCGGGACGGCCCGGCGCAGGGCGCGGGCGGTCAGCCCGGCCACCAGCAGGGTGAGCGCGGCGAGTGCGCAGACCACCGAGCGGGCGGTGTCCCACCCGGCGGCGTCGGAGGATCCGGCGGCCCCGATCCGGCCGGTGAACCGGCCCGCGAGCAGGACCACCGCGACGGCGGCGGGCAGCACTGCGGCGGCCAGGGCGAGGCCCCGGATCCGCAGGACCGCTTGGGCGTGAGCGCGCGCGGTGTCGACGGCCATACGGTGCGGCACCCCCTTCGGAGCCCTCGGGCGCCCGCCTACGGGCCCTGAGCCGACTCGAAACGATCAGTTCCGACCGGGAAGCGGAGGCGTCCGATCCCGGCAGTGCATGCTGTGTGGCGCTACTGACATTTTCGACGCGCCGGTCCGGGCGGATGTTCCGGATCGCCCCGGTTTCCACTCGTCCCGGTGACGCCGCCCGGACCTCCCGGTGACGCCGCCCGGACCTCCGTGGCCGATCCGGTGCGAAGCACCGGGCGACCGCCCGGCCGATCGCCGTCCAGCATCCCCCCGCGGGCGCGCCGCTACCCGGCGGCGACCCCGGCGCACGGCCCCGTCGCACGGCGATCCAGCGCACCATAAGGCCGGGCGCCCGGCTGCGTCAGCCGGATGCGGTTGCTGTCACCCGATGGGCTGGAATCCGCCCGCCGAACGGTGCGTCGGCCCCCGGAACCGCCCCCGCCCCGGAAACGCCGGGGGCGCTGCGCCCTGCGGGTTGTTTCCCCTTCCTCGGGGGCTCGCCCGCTTTCCCGCGGGCTCGCCCGCCTCCGAGGCGTTCCCGACCGGTGCGGCCCGACGCGCCGCACGGATGCGGCGGCTGTACGGATGCGGCCGCCGTACGGACGCGGCCCCCGTGCGAGCGGTTCGCACGGGGGCCGCGGGGGCTTGGGTGCCTCAGGCGGTGGCCGCCTTCAGCGCGATGTCGGTGCGGTGCTGGCCGCCCTTGAGCGAGATCCGCTCCACGGCCGCGTACGCGCGGTCGCGCGCCTCGGCCAGGTCGGCGCCGGTCGCGGTGACCGACAGCACGCGGCCGCCGGCGCTCAGCACCCGGCCGTCCTGGTCCGCCTTCGTCCCGGCGTGCAGCACGTACGCGGTGCCGTCCGCCTCGGCCTCGGCCAGGCCCTCGATCGGGTCGCCGGTCCGCGGCGCGGCCGGGTAGCCCTCGGAGGCGACGACCACGGTGACGGCCGCCCCCTCGTCCCAGCGCAGCGGCTCCAGCTGGTCCAGGGTGCCGGTGGCGGAGGCCAGCAGGACGCCGGCCAGCGGGGTGCGCAGCCGGGCCAGTACGACCTGGGTCTCCGGGTCGCCGAAGCGGGCGTTGAACTCGATCACCCGGGTGCCGCGGGAGGTGAGCGCCAGGCCCGCGTACAACAGGCCGGAGAACTCGGTGCCGCGGCGGCGCAGCTCGTCGACGGTCGGCTGCAGGACGGTGTCCAGGACCTCCCGGACCAGCCCGGCCGGCGCCCACGGCAGCGGGGAGTAGGCGCCCATGCCGCCGGTGTTGGGGCCCTCGTCGCCGTCCAGCGCGCGCTTGAAGTCCTGCGCGGGCTGCAGCGGCAGCACGGTGGTGCCGTCGGTGATCGCGAACAGCGAGACCTCGGGGCCGTCCAGGTACTCCTCGATGACCACGCGCTCGCAGGAGGCGGCGTGCGCCAGCGCGGCCGCGCGGTCGGAGGTGACCACGACGCCCTTGCCGGCCGCCAGGCCGTCGTCCTTGACCACGTACGGGGCGCCGAAGGCGTCCAGCGCCTCGGCGGCCTCCTCCGGGGTGGTGCAGACGTAGGAACGGGCGGTGGGCACGCCGGCGCCGGCCATCACGTCCTTGGCGAAGGCCTTCGAGCCCTCCAGCTGCGCGGCCGCGCCGGAGGGGCCGAAGACCGGGATGCCGGCCGCGCGCACGGCGTCGGCGACGCCGGCCACCAGCGGGGCCTCGGGGCCGACCACGACCAGGTCGGCGCCGAGCTCCGCAGCCAGGTCGGCGACCCGGGCGCCGTCCAGCTGGTCGACCGGGTGGACCGTCGCCACCTGGGCGATCCCGGCGTTGCCCGGGGCACAGTGCAACTCGGTCACGGAGGGATCTTGGGACAGGGAGCGGCACAGGGCGTGTTCGCGGGCGCCGCCGCCGATGACGAGGACCTTCACGCCTGGCAGCGTAGTCGGTGGCCTGTTCCGGCCGCTCTCCGGTCCCGCCCGATCCTCGTCGGATCCTCCAGGAAAAGCGGTCCGTACGCCGACGGCCTCGGCCGATCCTCCAAGATCGGCAGCCCTGGATGCGCGGCGGGTACGCGGGTCAGGACGGCGGGTCACCGGGGCCTCGCTCGGACGGGTGAAATCTCGCCGCCCCCCGCAACCCTCCCACCTCGGGTTCCAGTGGCCGAAAGCGGTAACGATCAGCGGGGAAGCGCCCCCACGGTCAGCCATTTGGCGGTAAGAAGTGCTGTTGGACGACCACCGGCAGACGCCATGTCAGCCGATTCGCCGCCAGAACCCAGCCGTCCGCCCGCCACAGGGAGCCCCACAGGTGAGCCAGCCGGAAATGCAGCCCGAGGAGAGTGCCTGGGGCAAGGAGATCGGTGAGGAGGACCCGCCCACCGCAGTCGTGGCCCGGCGGGCCTCCACCCGCCGCCGGGCCGATCTGAGCGCCCGTCAGTTCCCGCTCGGCGACTGGGGCGAGCCCGCCGAACGGCTGGAGGAGCTCTACCGCTGGTCCGAGGAGCGCGCGGTCGAGGCGATCGAGTGGTACCGCCGGGACCGGGTCTGGAAGCGCCGCTGGGCGCGCCTGCTGCGCTTCGCGGCGGCCGGCTTCGCGGTGGGCGGGGTGACCGCCCCGCTGGTGGGCCTGACCGGGGCCCTCGCCCACGCCGCCGGCTGGGGCTACGTGGGCCTCGCGCTCTCCGCCGCCTGCTACGGCGCCGACCGGGCCTTCGGGCTGACCTCCGGCTGGATGCGGGACGTCTCCACCGCGCAGGCGCTGCAACGCCGGCTGGAGGCCTTCCAGTTCGACTGGGCCTCGGAGTGCGTGCGCGAGGTGCTCGGCCCGACCGAGGGCACCGCGGGCGAGGCCGCCGAACGCTGCCTGGGCGTGCTGCGCAGGTTCTGCGAGGACGTCTCGGACGTGGTCCGCACCGAGACCTCGGAGTGGATGCTCGAGTTCCGCGCGTCGATGACCCAGCTGCCCACCCAGTCCGCGGGGTCGTGGGGCGGTCGCACCGAGCCCGGGGTGGGCGCCCAGGTGCGGGTGCTGCCGCCGCCCGGGACCAGGCCCACCATGCCGCGCCAGCGGCCGCCGGAGGGGCCGCTGCGCTGACTCCGGGCCCGCGCAGGACGGGCACCACGGACCACGGACCACGGCACTACGCGAAAACGATCATCGAGCCCTGGCTGACGCTCCTGGTCGCCGCCGCGTACAGGCCCGACCAGGCGTGCCGCTCCCGGGCGAAGGGGTGCAGGTCGTCGATCGGCGGCCCGAACGGCTGCTCCAGGCCGGTCGGGCCGAGCGGCCGGGTCGGGTCCGGAGGGTTGAGCGGGTCGATGCCCAGCGCCGGTGCCACCGCCTGGAGTTCGCGCAGCAGCCCGTGGCTGGAGCCGAGCGGGCCGCCGGAGGCGAGCAGCACCTCGTCCACCAGCGGGATCTGGAACTCGATCGGCACGTACGCGCCGGCGTGGTCGAAGTGCCAGACCAGGTGGGACTGTTCGGCGCTGCTCTCGAACATCTCCAGCAGCTGCTCGTAGTCACCACCGAGCGAGTCGACCGGGGTGATGTCCAGGCCGGTGAGGCCCAACAGGTAGGCGCGGCGCAGGAAGTGCAGCGAGTCGTAGTCGAAGGCGGCTATCGGCTCGACCGCTCCGCTCAGCCCGGGGACGAACTGGTAGACCGGCACCTCGGGCAGTCCGCGCGAGGTCAGCACCGCGTTGTAGAGCGCGAGGTCGTCCCGGAAGGGGTTGTCGGGGCTGTGGCTCAGCACGTCCACCAACGGGACGAGCCAGAGGTCGCAGGCCATGGCCGGCAGTTCCTCTCCGGACGGCGGGATCGCCCGCGGGGGCGGGGCGACGACGGGGGCGGAGTCGCTACCCGGAGGGCCCGTACGGGGCACCCGGTTCGACGACCGCCCACCCTACCGGCCCGGGGCCGGGTGCGGGTCGGGCCGTCCCGGCGGAGCCTCGGGCGGCTGCTCGGGCAGCCGGCGGCCGAACCGGGTGTGTGGCAGCCAGCGCGGTTGCGGCACCAGGCCGAGGCCCAGACCGAGTTCACGGCCCAGCTCCCGGCCGACCTCGTCGCTCCGCCGGGACCGCCCGGCCCCGGCCCCGCCTGGCTCCGACGCGAACGCGGGCTCGGTCTGCGGTCCGGGCCGGGGCTCGGACCGGCGCTCGGACACCGACCGGGCCGGCGGCGGCTCGACCGGGACGGGCAGCGGCTCCCCGTCGGCCGCCTCGGCGAGCAGCCCGAGCACCGCCACCGACTCCAGCGGCCGTCCGGCCAGCCCGGCCAGCAGCCGGACGGTGAACAGGTTGTACTCGCAGATGATCCGGTGCGCGCCGACCAGGTCGTGGGCCCCGATCGCCTCCACCAGGTCCGGGTGGCGGTCCCAGCAGACCCCGGCCAGGGCGGGCATCGCGCGCAGGTAGGGCGCGGCGAACATCCACGACTGCACCCGCAGCCAGTCCAGGTAGTCCCCGATCCGGCGGTTGCCGAGCAGCGCGGAGACCTCCTGCCAGAACCGGCGGTCGCAGCCCACCATCACGTCCAGGTTGCCGGCCCGGGCGGCCCGCACCGCCGCGTCGGCCCGGCGGCGCAGCGAGGGCAGCCGGGTGAGGTCGGGCAGCGCCCGGCGGGCGGAGAACTGGCGGTAGAAGCTGTCGGTGAGCAGCACCCGCGCCTCGAAGATCTCCAGGAAGTCCTCCCAGCACAGCTCCGGCACGGTGAAGCCTCGGTGGTGCTCGGCCCGCAGCAGCCCCTGCGCGCCGAGGTCGACCAGCGCCTCGCGGGCCGGGGTCGCCGAGACGCCGTACAGCTCGGCGATCTCCTTGACGGTGAAGTTGCGGCCGGCCTCCAGTCGGCCGGCCATCATCTCCTCGCGCAGTGCGCCGGCGATCTGCTCGCGCAGGCTGTTGCGGTGGATGACGGGACGGGGGGTGTCGCCAGCGCCGGTGCCGGACATGCGCGCGACCTCCTCGGGCAGGCCGCCGTGCCGACCCGCGACGGACCGGCCGACCGGCGGCAGGGAACACGACGAGTGCTCATCTTCTCAAACCGCCCCGGAGCGGGTCCGAACCAACCCTCCGGAAGGCCGGTCGGCCGGGTCGTCCCCCGTGGACCGCGCCGGACGGGCCGCGGACCCGGCGGGGATCCGCACGGCACGCCCTAACGCTGGACGGGCGCCGGAATGCCGAGCAGGCGGTCCCGCAGCACCGGGAAGTCCTCGCGCGCCCGGCCCACCTCGGCCGGGTCGAACTCCACGGTCAGCACCTCCTCCTCCGCCCCCGCCTCGGCCAGCACCCGGCCCCACGGGTCCACCACGACGCTGTGCCCGGCCTGCTCGACCCCGGCGTGCGTCCCGGCGGTGTTGCAGGCCAGGACGAAGGCCTGCTCCTCCAGCGCCCGGGCCCGGGCCAGCAGCGTCCAGTGCTCGCGCCGCTTCGCCGGCCAGGCCGCCGGGACCACCAGCAGCTGGGCGCCGGCGTCCAGCAGCGCCCGGAACAGCTCCGGGAAGCGCAGGTCGTAGCAGGTGGCCAGGCCCAGGGTGCCGAACTCGGTGGGTGCCGTGACGATCTCCTGCCCGGCGCCCATCACCACCGCCTCGCCGCTGTCGAAGCCGAAGCGGTGGATCTTGCGGTAGGTGTGCACCAGCTCGCCGTCCGGGGCGAACACCATCGAGGTGTTGTAGATCGGGCCGTCCGGGTCGCGTTCGACGATCGAACCGGCGTGCAGCCAGACTCCGGCGGCCCGGGCGGCCGCCGCCATGGCGTCCGAGGTGGGCCCGTCCAGCCTCTCCGCGCCCTCCGACCAGAGGTCGTGGGCGAAGCCGCCCAGCGGCCACAGCTCCGGCAGCACCACCAGGTCGGCGCCCTGCTGCGCCCGTACCAGCGACGCGGCCCGGGCCCGCCGTTCGGCGGGCGGCTCGGCGTCGGACACCGCGAGTTGGATCAATGAAGCGCGCACAGTACCACCGTCCACGGCAAGAGACCTACGATCGTCACCCGAAAGCGCTGCCCAGCTGTCTCCCGGCAGCGTAACGTGCGGTTAGCGTGTGCGCCCGGAAGCCGGAGATCCCGGCCGACCGCGACGGCCGGGCGCCGAGCGTAGGAAAGCTGACGGAGGGCCGGAGATACCCGTGACGGACAACCAGACCGTGCAGGCTTACACCGAGGCGTGGACGCAGAGCATCGAGTCCATATCGGAGCTGGTCGCCCCCCTCCCCGAAGGCTCCTGGAACCGGGCCACCGAGTGCCCCGGCTGGTCGGTCCGGGACGTCGTCTCGCACGTGATCGCGGTGGAGTCCGAGCTGCTCGGCGACCCGCGCCCGATCCACTCGCTGCCGCGTGACCTTCGCCACGTGACCACCGAGTTCGCCCGCTACATCGAGCTGCCGGTCGACAAGCGCCGCTGCCACACCGCGCTGGAGATGACCAGCGAGCTGGAGTACACGATCATCCGCCGCTCCCGCGCGCTGCGGAACGCCAAGCAGACGCCGGGCGAGCTGGTCCGCTGGCCGGCCGGGCCGCTGGCCGGGGAGATCCCGTACCACGAGCTGCTGCGGATGCGGGCCTTCGACGTCTGGGTGCACGAGCAGGACCTGCGCCGGGCCCTGGACACCCCCGGCAACCTGGGCGCCCCGGGCGCGCTGGTCGCCCGGGACGTGCTGCTGGAGCGGCTGCCCAAGGCCGTCGCCCACACCGCCGGTGCCCCGGCCGGGACGACCCTGGTGCTCGACGTGACCGGCCCGGTGGAGTTCCTGCGCACCGTGCGGGTGGACTCCACCGGCCGCGGCAGCGTGGACGAGTCGATCAGCCTGGCGCCCGACGTCCAGCTCACCATGGACTGGGAGACGTACGTCCGGCTCGCCTGCGGCCGCGGCCGCCCCGGGCCGGTGTCCATCGAGGGGGACAAGGAGCTGGCCGAGCGGGTGCTGGCCAACTTCTCCGTCACCATCTGACGCCGTCTGACATCACCTGACACCCCCAGCGCGCGCCACCCGGCGTACACGCACGACCACACGCCGGGTCGGCACCACTCGTGCATCCATGCGTCAACCTCGCACCGGCCACCTCACCTGTTTGGCCTCGTTGTTCCGGGCAGTCCTGCCATCACTCGGAAGAAGGAGGGGCGTCCCCCATGGACGACGAACAGGAACAGCAGGAACAGATGGTGCTGGTGCGGTCGAGCTTCCCGGTCACCGGGCAGCCGATCCGCGTCGTGATGATCGACGGGGAGCCGTGGTTCGTCAGGCGGACGTGTGCCGGGTGCTGGGACGAGGCAACCCCACCGACACCGTCAAGGTGCCGGACTCTCGCCAGCACCGCATCGTCGACGGTAGGTAACCCTTGTTCGGAACAAGGGTTACCACGTTCCCGCAGGTCAGAAAGCCTATCGGCGAGGCACCCGGCCTGACCGTCCACTCGGACGGTTGCTCGTGGAGATGCACGGCGCTCGGATCCACGGAACCGTGCCACAGATCGCCGAACTGATGCGCGAATACGGCGGCTGACCCACCTCGCGTCCATGCCCCCGCTATGCGTGAGTTGAACTCGGGCATAGCGGGGACAAACCGTCCACCAGATGGAGGGTTCGACGTTTCCGCAGGTCAGAAACGCTACGACTCCAAGGCGACAGTCCTTCGCCGCAGCCGGAGGATCATCAGCGTCCCCACCGCCAGCGGCACGTACTGCCAGCAGAACGCCCAGCGGAAGGCGGTGGCCGAGTAGGCCTCGGCGCCGGCCGGGGAGAGGGCGTCCAGCAGCACCCCGATGCCGAAGAGCGTGATCATCGTGCCGATGAAGCCGCCCATGTTGACGATCCCGGAGGCGGTGCCCAGTCGCTCGGCCGGGTTGCGGGTGCGGGCGTAGTCCAGGCCGACGAGGGAGGCCGGGCCGTTGCTGCCCATGACCAGGATGATGCCGACCAGCAGCCACGTCGGCGGGTGTCCGCCGGGCCAGGCCAGGACCAGGGCCCAGCCGAGGCCGGTGGTGGTGATGACGGTGAGCACGATCGGCATCCGGGCCCGCGCCGAGCGGGAGAGCAGCCGGCCGAAGAGGAAGCCGAAGCTCATGTTGGAGAGCACCAGCAGGGTGAGCAGCCCGCCCGCCTCACTCCGGGACATGCCCTGCGCCTCGACCAGGTAGGGCATGCCCCAGAGCAGGCCGAAGGCGTTGCCGGGGAACTGGGTGGTGAAGTGGACCCACAGCCCCAGCCGGGTGCCCGGCTCCCGCCAGCAGTCCAGGACCTGCCGCCGGACCTTCGGGCGGGCGGGCGGCGGGTCAACGGGCCGTACGGGTCGCACGGCCGCCGGCGCCTCCCTGAGGAACAGCGCGACCAGTGCGAACACCGCGACGCCGAGCAGCGCGATCGCGGTGAAGGTGGGCGTCCAGCCCTCGCTGTGCAGCGCCTGGGCGAGCACCACGGTGGTGACCAGGTTGCCGCCCATCCCGGCCAGACCGGTCAGCTGGGCGACGAACGGGTTCTTCGCCGCCGGGAACCACCGGGCGGCTATCCGCAGCACGCTGATGAAGGTCATCGCGTCGCCGCAGCCGAGCACCGCCCGGGAGGCCAGGGCCGGGGCGAAGGAGGAGCTGAAGGCGAAGGCCAGCTGGCCGGCGCTCAGCAGCAGCGCACCGAGCAGCAGGACCCGGCGCGGTCCGAACCGGTCGACCAGCAGGCCCACCGGGACCTGCATGGCCGCGTAGACCAGCACCTGGAGGATCGAGAAGGTGGACAGCGCGGAGGCGCCGATGCCGAAGCGCGCGGCGGCGTCCAGTCCGGCCACCCCGAGGCTGGTGCGGTGGATGACGGCCAGGACGTAGACACTGACGCCGATGGACCAGGCCAGCCAGGCCGCACGCCCACCGGGCGGCGCGGGGTGGGCGGCGAGGACGGCTGCGGCCGGGGGCTCGGCGGTGGCTCGGGGAGCGGGTACGGACAGGGACGGGGCTGAACGAGCTGGCTCCACGGTCATAGTTCGTCCAGATTAGTCATCCCATGATTGGGCGCCCAGGCCCGGGGGGAGGCTGGCCGCTCAGCCGGTGACCGTCCAGGACACCGACCTGGTCATGTAGCGGTCCCGGAAGGCCTCGTCCCGCACCCAGTCCGTGGTGTCCCGGACGGTCGCGGTGACGGTCGCCGGCCGGCCAGGGGGCAGGTTCAGCTGCGCGGTGTCCAGTGAGCCGCCGTTCACGTCCTGCGGGGTCACCGGCACGCCGTCCACCTTCCAGTCGACCTTCAGCTGCCGGGAGCCGGTCAGCGGCAGCGGCCGGACGTCCAGCCGGGGCCGCCCGGTGACCTCGCCGGGCGGCGGGGAGGGGGTGTCGGTCGGCCGGACCCTGCGGTACAGCTCCTCGATGATCGCCTCGCGGGAGGGCAGGTTGTAGGCACTGCCCAGGGTGCGCATCACCGAGTCGGGGGTGGGCCGGTAGAGGCCGTTGGCGCCGCGGTACGCCCCCACGGTGCCGGCACCGTCCGGGGACGCCGCGCCCAGCCAGCGCCACCACTTGGTCTGCTTCTTCTTCATGTCCTCGGCGTTGAGGGTGGAGAGGTTCGGGTAGTCGGCGTCGTCGGGGGCGCTGTCGTACTCGTCGCCGAGGTCCCCCACGGTGTGCCCGATCTCGTGCTGGATGATCCGCCCGGCGTCCGGACTGCCCCCGGCCAGGGTGGTCACCCCGGTGCCCCCGGCGCCGCCGTACTCGGTCGAGTTGGCCAGCGCGATCAGGTACTGCGGCCCGGCGCCGTCCCCGGCGTAGCGGGCGGTGGCGCCCTCGTCGGCGCAGAGCAGCCGGGCGGTCCCCTCGCACCAGAAGTGCATGCCCAGCGGGGTGGCGGGGTTGTGGCCGCGGCTCTCGGTCTCGGCTATCCCGGAGACCGGGGAGACCACTTCGACCCGCCGTATGTTGAAGAACCCCTGGTAGGTGCGGAACGGCTCGACGTCCATCAGGGCGCGCCAGGTCTTGTCGGCCTGTTTCCGGAACAGCTCCTGTTCGTCCGCGGTGTAGCCGTCGCCGAGGAGGACCAGGGTGATCCGGTTGGCCGGGTCCCCGGTCCGGCGTACGTCGAAGGTCGGGGCGGCCGCGGGTATTCGTTGGTCGGCGCGGAGCGCGGTGCGCGGGGGCGCCGCCCGGTCGAGGGTGGCACCCGGCCCGATCACGCCGAACGGCGAGGGGCCGACCAGCTCCAGGGTGGCCGGGAGTACGGCGGCGGACACCAGTGCGAGGGCGGCCAGACTCCGTACGAGACGGCCAGGGTTGCCAGCAGGCATACGGGTGCGTCCTCGGGGCTCCGGGCACCCGGTGTCGCCCGGGTGGTGGAGCGGAGACGTACCCGGAGCGGCGTGTCGCCCCCACCGGCGGACGAAAAAGTCACCGACCTGGCCGAACGATTAGCATCGTCCCGGTCATACCAACCAATTACGTCGATCAGCATCAGCGTGGGGAGCGCTTCCCCAGGTCCAGCAGCAGGTGGGTGCCCAGCCCGAAGAGCAGTCCCCAGAAGGCCGAGCCGATGCCGAACAGGCTCATCCCCGAAGCGCTCGCCAGGAAGGTCACCACCGCCGCGTCCCGCCCGCGCTCCTCGGCGACCGCAGCCGCCAGGCTGCCCTGCAGCGAGGCCAGCAGCGCGACCCCGGCGATCACCGCGATCAGCTCCTTCGGCAGCCCGGTGAACAGGCTCACCAGCACCCCGCCGAAACTGCCCACCAGTACGTACAGCGCACCCGAGGACATCCCCGCGACGTACCGGCGGCGCGGGTCCGGGTGGGCCTCCGGGCCCGAGCAGATCGCCGCGGTGATCGCCGCCAGGTTCACCCCCGGCGAGCCGAACGGCGCCATCAGCAGCGACACCAGGCCGGTGGAGCCGATCAGCAGCCGGTCGTCGGCCCGGTAGCCGAAGGCCCGCATCACCCCGAGGCCCGGGGCGTTCTGCGAGGCCAGCACGACGATGGTGAGCGGCAGCGCCAGCCCCACCGCCGCGGACCAGGAGAAGGCCGGCGCCGTCAGCACCGGCACGGTCGGCCCGCCCGCGCCCAGGTGCAGCGGCAGCCCGACGGTGAGCGCCGCCAGCACCCCGCCGACCAGCAGCGCGACCGGGACGGCGTACCGGGGCGCGAGCCGCTTGGCCAGCAGGAAGGCGGCGAAGCTGCCCACCACCAGCACCGGCGCGCTGTGCACCGCACCGAAGATCCCGGCGCCGAAGGAGAACAGGATGCCCGCCAGCATCGCGTTCACGATCCCCACCGGCACCGCCGCGATCAGCCGGCCGAACCAGCCGGTCACCCCGAACAGCGTCACCACCACCGCGCTCAACAGGAACGCCCCGACCGCCTCCCGGTACGGGTAGCCGCCCAGGCTGGTCACCAGCAGGGCCGCCCCGGGGGTGGACCAGGCGGTGATCACCGGTGTCCGGGTCCACCAGCTGAGCGCGAAGCCGCTCACCCCGCTGCCGATCGCCACCGCCCATATCCAGGAGGCCGTGTGCGCCGCGTCCAGCCGCCCGGCGGCGGCCGCGGCGAGCACCACCACCAGCGGCCCGGAGAAGGACACCGCGACGCAGACCAGCCCCGCCAGCAGCGCCGGCGCCGACACGTCCCCTCGCAGCGACCGGCGTTCCCCGCCCTCAACCGTCGTCTTCTCCGGTCGGACCATCAGCTCATCCGTCATTCCGGCAGTATCCCGAAGCCCGGCCGAAGACTCCCGAAAAAACTCTTCAACCCACCTGCAACCCCAGGCGGGGATGGGCGTCTATACGGATGAAGGCACGGAGAGCGAGACCGGCGGAGCCGGGGGGCGCTTCCGCTCACGAGGAGCGGAGCCGGTCGTCTTCACCCACACACCGTCAGACCATGACCTTGGGGAGTCACGTCATGCGCACGTCCGTTATCAACCGTTTTGCGAAGAACGACCGCGCCTTCTCCGTCCGCCGCCGCGTCGCCGTCCTCGCCGCCACCACCGTCCTGGCGGGCGGTGTCCAGCTCCACGCGATGAGCGACACCGCCTGGGCCTGCGGCAGCTCCACCGGCACGACCTTCCCCGCCCCGACCATCCCCTCCTCCGCGCACCACGGCTCCTTCTCGGCGGGCTTCCACATGACCCCGGGCGGCCAGACCATCACCCCGGGCGGCGCCAAGGTCGAGGTCGGCGTCGGCGTCGGCAACTTCACCGGCGCCCCGTACGAGAACGTCTCCGCGATGCTCTCGCTGTACAACCCGGCGTCGAGCCACCCGGAGGAGGGCGTCGACCTGCGGACCGCCAATCTCCGGCCCGAGGACTTCACCGTCGAGGTCATGAGCGGCGGTGTCTGGAAGCCGGTCGCCCTCCGCCACAGCTGCGACCCGACCCTCTTCACCGTTGCCTCCCCCGCCACCACCGCCACGCGCCTGGAGGACGGCCGAGCCGCCAACTTCATGTTCCGCGTGGGCCTTTCCGCGAAGGCGCCCAAGGACCTGGCCGAGATCCAGATCGGCGTGGGCGCCCAGGCTCCCGGCTTCCCGGGCGTGGCCGGGGACACCCACACCTACCGCGTGGAGCGGGCCGCCCCGACCAAGCCCGCCCCGACCAAGCCCGCCCCGACCACCTCCAAGGCCGCCAAGCCCGCTCCGGCCGAGCCAGCCGCCGACCGCACCCCCGCCGGGAACGCCCAGGCCGCCGAGGCCCCCGTCGCCACCCCGTCCGCCGCGCCGGCGACCACCGCCCCGGCCGGCACGCCGGAGCTCGCGCACACCGGTGCCGCCGAGACCGACACCTTCCTCGCCACCTCCTCCGCAGCGCTGCTCGCGCTCGGCACCGGCGTCCTGCTCGCCGTCCGCCGCCTCCGCCGTCAGCGCTAGTCGAAGGGACGGTCGGAACGGAAGGGGCCCTGCTCCGCACGGCGGTGCGGAACAGGGCCCCTTCCTCATTGCCACCCGGCGGTCAGCCCCAGGTGATCAGGCGCTTCGGGAACTCCAGCAGGCCGGCGATGTCGGCCAGCACCCTGGAGCCCAACTCCCCGTCCACCAGCCGGTGGTCGAAGGAGAGCGCGAGCGTGGTCACCTGGCGCGGGACCACCTTGCCCTTGTGCACCCACGGCAGCTCCCGGACCGCGCCGAAGGCCAGGATGGCCGCCTCGCCCGGGTTGAGGATCGGGGTGCCGGTGTCGACGCCGAAGACGCCGACGTTGGTGATGGTGACCGTGCCGCCCTGCATGTCGGCCGGCGAGGTCTTGCCCTGGCGCGCGGTCTCGACCAGCTCGCCGAGCGAAGTGGCCAGGCCGGCAAGGGTCTTGGACCCGGCGTCCTTGATGTTCGGGACGATCAGGCCGCGCGGGGTGGCCGCGGCGATGCCGAGGTTCACCTGGCCCTTGACCACGATCTCCTGGGCCGCCTCGTCCCACTGGGCGTTGATCTCCGGGTGCCGCTTGATCGCCACCAGCAGCGCCTTGGCGACCAGCAGCAGCGGGCTGACCCGGACGTCCCGGCCCAGCTCGCCGCTCTCCTTGAGCTTGCGGACGAACTTCATCGTGCGGGTCACGTCGACCTGCACGAACTCGGTGACGTGCGGGGCGGTGAAGGCCGAGGCCACCATCGCCTGCGCGGTCGCCTTGCGGACGCCCTTGATCGGCACCCGAACGTCGCCCGCGCCGGACACCGGCACCGGGGCCACGACGGCCTCGGCCGCCCCGACCACGACCGGCTCGACGGCCGGGGCCGCCGGAGCGGCCTGGGCCGCGGCGTGGGCGTGCAGGTCCTCGCGGGTGATCACGCCGTCCCGGCCGGTCGGGGTGACGGCCCGCAGGTCGATCCCGAGGTCCTTGGCCAGCTTGCGTACCGGCGGCTTGGCCAACGGCCGCTCGCCGAGCGGTACTTCGGCCACCGGGGCGGGCGCCGCCGGGGCCGGAGCCGCCGGGACGACCGGAGCCGCGGGCGCGACCGGGGCCGGCTTCGGTGCGGCGGCCTTCGTCGCGGTGGCGGTGGTCGTCCGCCGGGCCCGGCGCTGCGCGGTGCCGGTGCGCGGGCCGTAGCCGACCAGCACCTCCCGGCGCTCCGGCTCGGTCTCGGCGGCCGGCGCAGCGGCGACGGGCGCGGGCGCGGCGGCCGGAGCGGCCCCCGCCTCCCCGGCCACCGCCACCGAGATGATCACGGTGCCGACGTCGACCGTCGCGCCCTCGGGGAAGAAGAGCTGCTCGACGACCCCGTTGAACGGGATCGGCAGCTCCACCGCCGCCTTGGCGGTCTCCACCTCGCACACGACCTGCCCGTCGGTGACGGTGTCACCGGGCTTGACGTACCAGCTGAGGATCTCGGCCTCGGTGAGGCCCTCGCCCACGTCGGGCATCTTGAACTCGCGGAGCGAGCGAACTTCGGTGGTCATCTACGCTCCCCGGGATCAGTACGCGAGCGCGCGGTCGACGGCGTCGAGCACGCGGTCCAGGTCGGGGAGGAAGGCCTCCTCGACCCGGGACGGCGGGTACGGCGCGTAGTATCCGCCGACCCGCAGGACCGGTGCCTCCAGGTGGTAGAAGCACCGCTCCGTGAGCCGGGCGGCCAGCTCGGCGCCCATGCCCAGGAAGACCGGCGCCTCGTGCACCACGACGGCCCGACCGGTGCGCTTGACCGACTCCTCCAGGGTGGTGAAGTCCACCGGGGAGAGCGAGCGCAGGTCGACGACCTCCAGCCGGCGGCCGTCCTCCTCGGCGGCCGCGGCGGCCTCCAGGCAGACCTTGACCATCGGGCCGTACGCGATCAGCGTCACGTCGGTGCCGGGGCGGACGATCCGGGCGTCGTGCAGCGCCAGGTCGGCGGCGGCACCGACCTCGCCCTTGTCCCAGTAACGCCGCTTGGGCTCCAGGAAGATGACCGGGTCGTCGGACTCGATGGCCTGGCGCAGCATCCAGTGGGCGTCGTGCGCGCTGGACGGGGTGACCACCCGCAGACCGGCGGTGTGCGCGAAGTACGCCTCGTGCGACTCGCTGTGGTGCTCGACCGCGCCGATACCACCCGCGTAGGGGATGCGCACGGTGACCGGCATCTTGACGTGGCCCAGCGCACGGGCGTGCATCTTGGCCAGCTGGGAGACGATCTGGTCGAAGGCGGGGTAGACGAAACCGTCGAACTGGATCTCCACCACCGGGCGGTAGCCGCGCAGCGCGAGGCCGATCGCGGTGCCCATGATGCCGGACTCGGCCAGCGGGCTGTCGATCACCCGGTCCTCGCCGAAGTCCTTCTGCAGGCCGTCGGTGATCCGGAAGACGCCGCCGAGCTTGCCGATGTCCTCACCCATCAGGAGGGTCTTCGGGTCGTTCTCCAGCGACTTGCGCAGCGCCTCGTTGAGCGCCTTGGCGATGCTCAGCTGACCGGCCATCAGTGGTTCTCCCCCGCCTCGAAGGAGGCCGCGTACTCGACGTACTCGGCCCGTTCCTCATCGACCAGCGCGTGCGGCTCGCTGTACACGTGGTCGAAGATCAGCGTCGGGTCCGGATCCGGCATGCTGCGCACGCCCTCGCGCACCCGCAGCCCGAGCTGCTCGCTCTCGGCGTCGACGGCGGCGAAGAACTCCTCGTCCGCCAGGCCCTCCTTCTCCAGGAGGGTGCGCAGCCGCAGGATCGGGTCCTTGGCCTTCCAGGCCTCGGTCTCCTCGGCGAGCCGGTAGCGGGTCGGGTCGTCGGAGGTGGTGTGCGCGCCCATCCGGTAGGTGAAGGCCTCGATCAGCACCGGGCCGTTGCCGCTGCGGGCGTGGTCGAGCGCCCAGCGGGTGACCGCGAGGCAGGCCAGCACGTCGTTGCCGTCGACCCGGACGCCCGGGAAGCCGAAGCCGGAGGCGCGGCGGTACAGCGGGATCCTGGTCTGGGTGGTGGTGGGCTCGGAGATCGCCCACTGGTTGTTCTGGCAGAAGAACACCACCGGGGCGTTGTAGACCGAGGCGAAGGTGAAGGCCTCGTTGACGTCGCCCTGGCTGGAGGCGCCGTCGCCGAAGTACGCGATCACCGCGTCGTCGGCGCCGTCCTTGGTGATGCCCATCGCGTAGCCGGTGGCGTGCAGGGTCTGCGCGCCGATCACGATGGTGTACAGGTGGAAGTTCTTCTCGTTCGGGTCCCAGCCGCCGTGGTTCACGCCGCGGAACATCCCGAGCAGGTTCAGCGGGTCGACGTCGCGGCACCAGGCCACGCCGTGCTCGCGGTAGGTCGGGAAGGCGTAGTCGCCGGTGCGCATGGCCCGGCCGGAGCCGACCTGGGCGGCCTCCTGGCCGAGCAGCGAGGCCCACAGGCCCAGCTCGCCCTGGCGCTGGAGGGCGGTCGCCTCGCCGTCGAACCGGCGCACCAGCACCAGGTCGCGGTAGAGCGAGCGCAGCTCCTCCGGCGTGGTGGTGAGGGGGTAGTCCGGGTGCTCGACCCGCTCGCCTTCCGGCGTGAGCAGCTGTACGAGCTCCGGCTGGGCGTCCGTCCCCGTGGCGCGGAGGGTGTCAGGAACAGCGGGGGCCGCCTTCTTGCGAGCCCTCGCCGTGCTTTTGACGGTCACGTTCACTCCTCGGTCTGTCCGGCCGCCCGGGGTCGCCGGTGACCGGTCCGGTCACCGCCTCGCGGGGCGCGCGTGGGTGTGCGCACCTACTGCGTGGCAGGTGGTGATCCTGTTCCGACGGCGTCCCTCACGAGAACGTTACCCAGCGTCCGCCCTTGGCGCGCTTGCGCTAGGACGTCCTACTTGTTCAGGGCCTACAACCCCGAGGGTGCCGCGCCCGGCTCGCCGTCGGAAGGGTGGGGGTGACGGTCGACGTGACGCAGCTCTCAATTCGAGCGCCTTCAGGACACCAGCGCACGTTATCCGGGCGGAAGCCCGTGCGTAAGGGGGTTCTCGGTATCGGTTTCGGCGACCGTGGCCGGATCACGCTGGAGCGTCGCTGCGGGCGATGGGTCTTGTGTACGGTGATATGGGAGGCTTTGGGCGTGACTGATAACGGACAAATCAGGGTGTTCCTGCTCGATGATCACGAGGTCGTCCGCCGGGGGGTGCACGACCTGCTCTCGGTCGAGGACGACATCGAGGTCGTCGGCGAGGCCGGCACGGCCGCCGAGGCGCTCACCCGGATCCCCGCGGTCCACCCCGACGTGGCGGTGCTCGACGTCCGGCTGCCGGACGGCAACGGGGTCGAGGTCTGCCGGGAGATCCGCTCCCGGCTGCCGGAGATCAAGTGCCTGATGCTGACCTCCTTCTCGGACGACGAGGCGCTGTTCGACTCGATCATGGCGGGCGCCTCCGGCTACGTCCTGAAGGCGATCCGCGGCACCGATCTGATCACCGCCGTCCGGGACGTCGCGGCCGGCCGCTCGCTGCTCGACCCGGTCGCCACCAGCCGGGTGCTCGCCCGCCTGCGCGACGGCGGCGAGAAGGAGGACGAGCGCCTGTCCCAGCTCACCAGGCAGGAACGGCGGATCCTCGATCTGATCGGCGAGGGGATGACCAACCGTCAGATCGGCAACGAGTTGCACCTTGCGGAGAAGACGGTGAAGAACTACGTCTCCAGTCTGCTCGCCAAGATGGGCATGGAGCGGCGCACCCAGGCGGCGGCGTACGTGGCGCGGCACCAGGCCGACCACCAGTACTGACCGGGGCCATGACACAGTCCTGACGGTTTGTCAAGGGCCCCCACCAAGGGGCCATAACCTCTGCACGTGACTTTCAGCCAGACCCTCGCCTGCGCCCCGGCCCGCCCCGACCTCTCCGCCCCGCCGATAGGGACCCTCAGCCCACCCGTCCCGCGCAGCGCACTCGCCGAGGTCCTGGCCCGCTTCCGGGTGGGGCGGCTGCTGACCGCCGAACCGGTCGCCGAAGGCCTGCTCAACCGGGGCTACCGGGTCACCACCGAGGCCGGTGCGTACTTCCTCAAGTGCTACGTCGACGCCGCCACCGCCAACCGCCCGAAGATCCTCGCCCACCACCGCGCCATGACCGACCTGCACGCCCTGGGGCTGCCCGTGGCACCACCGCTGAGCTGCGCCGGACGCGGCGGGACGGTGGCCGGACTGAACGGCCGGCTGTTCGCGCTCTTCCCCTGGGTGGATGGCCGGCACCGGCACGGTACGGAGCTCGAACCGTCGCGGTGCGAGGCGCTCGGCGCGCTGCTCGGCCGGCTGCACGGCGCGCTCGACGACGTCTGCGCCCCCCTCGACCAACCCGCCGGGTACCACAGCGCCGACCCCCTCGACAGCGCCGAACTCGCCCGCGACCTGCGGCGCCGCGCCCGCGAGCACCGCCCGTACGACGACCTCGACGCCCTGGTCGAACAACGGCTCGGCGAACGGCTGGAACTGCTCGCCGAACACGCCCACCGCCGCCCCGACCCGCTCGACACCCCGCCCACCGGCTGGACCCACGGCGACTTCCACGGCCTCAACCTGCTGTACGACGAGGGCCCGGACAGGAATCAGGTCGCCGCCGTGCTCGACTGGGACAAGCTCGGACCGCAGCCGCGCGCCGAGGAGGCCGTCCGCGCCGCCACCCTGCTCTTCAACGACCGGACCACCGGCACCCTGGACCTGGTCCGGGTCCGCCGCTACTCACAGGCCTACCGGGCCTCCGGGGCCGCCACCGCCGAGCACCTCGCCGCCGCCGTCCACCGGGTCTGGTGGGAGCGGCTGAACGACTTCTGGATGCTGCAGTGGCGCTACCAGCGGGCCGACCACCGGGCCGACCCGCTCTATCCCGCCTCGGCGGGCCAGTTGGCGTGGTGGTGCCAGGAGTACGAACAGGTCCTGGACGCCTTCGCCAACTGATCCGTCAGGGGTTGGCGGGCAGCGTGGCCGGCGGCTTGACCGGTGTCTGGGTCGGCCCGGGGTTCGAGGTGGCCGTGCTGCCCCCGGTCGGCACCGAGGTGGGCCCACTGGTCGCCGACGAGCTGGCCGTCGCCGAGTGGGTGGCGGTCGGCGTCGGCGTCGGGGCCTGGGTGTGCTTGCTCGAACTCGGCGACGGCGGCATGTTGTTGCCGCCACCCCCGCCACTCCACCCGTACGACCCGTTGTCGGTCGGCTGCGTCGGCCGCCTGCTGCCGGAGACCGACGACGACGGCGGCTGGGTCGGCTGACCGTTCTGGGTCGGTGTGGTCGGCTCGGTGGTGCTGACCACCGGGGCGGGCGCCGGGGGCGGCGTGTGGTCCACGGTGCCGCCACCGCCGCTGAGCGCGAAGGCGATCCCGGCCCCGGCCGCGACCAGCACGGCGACCCCGCCGGCCACCCAGCCCCATGGCCCGCGCCGACGCCCGCCGTCCTCGACGTGGTCGTCCTGGCCGCCGTACGGGCTGCCGGCCGCCTGGTAGGGCGAGGGGCTGTGCTGGCCACCGGCCGAGTACGGCAGGACCGAAGTCTGGTCGCCCGCGCCGACCGCGCCGAAGGCCTGGGTGGCCGCCGCCTGGTCCGGGCGGAGCACCTGGGTGGCCCCGGTGTCGCCGGGCATCCCGGTCGCGGCGCCGACCCAGCCGGCCCCGGCCGCGCCGTGCATCTCCCGCAGCGCGTGCTGGAGGTGGGCGCGGAACTCGTCGGCGTCCTGGAAGCGGTCGTCCGGGTTCTTGGCGAGCGAGCGCAGCACCAGCGGGTCCAGGCCGACCGGCACCCGGCTGTTGGCCTGCGAGGGCGGCACCGGCGGGTCCTGGACGTGCTGGTAGACCACCGAGAGCGGGGTGTCGCCGGTGAACGGCGGGCGCAGCGTGAGCAGCTCGTAGAGCATGCAGCCGGCCGCGTACAGGTCGGAGCGGTGGTCGACCGGCTTGCCGAGCGCCTGCTCGGGCGACAGGTACTGCGGGGTGCCCATGACCATGCCGGTCTGGGTCATCGTGGTGGCCCCGCCGGTCAGCGCCCTGGCGATGCCGAAGTCCATCACCTTGACCGCGCCGGTGGTGGTGATGCTCACGTTGGCGGGCTTGATGTCGCGGTGCACGATGCCGTTGCGGTGGCTGTAGGCCAGCGCCTCCAGCACCCCGGCGATGATGATCAGCGCCTGGTCGACCGGCGGCGCCTCCTCGTCCACCAGCAGCTCGCGGACGGTCCGGCCCTCGACCAGCTCCATCACGATGTACGGCGTGGACTCGTCCCCGACGTACTCCTCGCCGGTGTCGTAGACCGAGACGATCGCGTGGTGGTTCAGCGCCGCGACGGCGTGTGCCTCGCGGGTGAAGCGCAGCCGGGCGACGTCGTCCTGCGCCAGCTCGCCACGCAGCAGCTTGATCGCGACGGTGCGGCCCAGCCGCACGTCCTCGGCGGCGAACACCTCGGCCATGCCACCGCGGCCGAGCCGGTGGGTCAGCCGGTAACGGCCGTCCCCGACGGTGCCCAGCGGCACTCCGCGCCCCGGCGTCTGCGGTCCGCCGGCCCCACCGAACGGCGGCAGCGCGGAAGTCGCGGCTTCGCTGCCCGGCTCGGGGATCCTCGGCGTGCCGCCGGTCCGTCCGACCGCTCGGACACTCGCCTCGTCGTCCGGCTGCTGCGTCTGTGCCATCGCTCCTCGCCCCGGGCGTTCGCTCGGATCGCGGTGCCCTGTCGCTTACGTATCCCCGAACGCTACCGCTTCCGGCGCGCACCCGTGACACGCGCGGAGCGGCGGGAAACCGTCAGAGCAGACCGTTCCGGTCGGCCTGCGGGCCCGCCACCACGACCGCGGCCGGCCGCTCGGAGTGGAACTTGCCGTTGGTGTTCTTCTCCGCCTTGTTGACCACGATCGCGATGATGATCCCGGCCAGCACCAGCACACCGACGATGATCGCGATCACCACGAAGGCCGTGGAGCAACCGCCGCCGCTGGGCTTCGGCTGCTGGTACGGCGGCCTCGGCTGCGGGGCCGGGGTGTGCATCGGCGGCCGCTGCGCCCCTTGCTGGAGGTACTGCGGCTGCGGCGTGTGCGGGGCCTGCGGACGCGGGGTCTGGTAGGCGGGCGGCGGCGTCCGGTACTGCGGCTGCCCGCCCTGCTGGAGGTACTGCGGGTGCGGGGTCTGCGGGGCCTGCGGGTGCGGGGTCTGGTAGGCGGGCGGCGGCGTCCGGTACTGCGGCTGCCCGCCCTGCTGGAGGTACTGCGGGTGCGGGGTCTGCGGCGCCTGCGGGGCGGCGTGCACCGAGCGCGGGCCCTCGGCGATCACCAGCGGGGTGCTGGCCTGCAGCTGGTGCCCGTTGCCGCCGCCCTTCAGCTCCGCGATCAGCCGCTCCGCCTCGTCCCGCATCGCGGCCGCGCTCTGGAAGCGGTGCGCCGGGTCCTTGCGCAGCGCCTGGGCCACGTAGGCGTCCACGGCCGGGGTGACCGAGCGGTTCAGGCTGGAGGGCGCCGGCGGCTCCTCCTGGACGTGCTTGTAGGCGATGGAGAAGGCCGAGTCGCCGTCGAAGACCAGCTGGCCGGTGAGCATCTCGAAGAGCATCACGCCGACCGAGTACAGGTCGGAGCGGGCGTCGACCGGCTTGCCGAGGGCCTGCTCGGGCGACAGGTACTGCGGGGTGCCGACCACCATGCCGGTCTGGGTCATGGAGGTGACGCCGGATTCCAGCGCCCTGGCGATGCCGAAGTCCATGACCTTGACATTGCCCTTGCGGTCGAACATGACGTTGCCCGGCTTGATGTCGCGGTGCACCAGGCCCATGTCGTGCGAGGCCTCCAGGGCGTTCAGCACGCCGATGGTGACCTTCAGGGCCTCCTCGGTGGGCACCGCGCCGTACTGGGCGACCGCCTCGTTGATCGTCTCGCGCAGGCCGTTGCCGTCGATCAGCTGCATGACGATGTACGGCGTGCTGGAGCCGTCCGGGGCGACGTCCTCGCCGCTGTCGTACACCGTGACGATGTTGGGGTGCTCCAGCCGGGCCACGGCCTGGGCCTCACGGCGGAACCGCTCCTTGAACGAGTCGTCCCGGCCCAGCTCGCTGTGCATGCTCTTCAGCGCGACCTGCCGGTCCAGCACGCTGTCGTACGCGAGGTGCACGGAGGCCATGCCGCCCTCGCCCAGCAGCCGCTGCAGCACATAGCGGCCGTTGCCCAGGGAGAAGCCCTCGACCGCGTTGCCGTGCTCGCTCATGGTCCTCTGCTCCCCCTCGGCGCGGTGGTGCTGCCGCGACCGTGACGTTCGGTCTCGTCCGTACGTGGTGGGCCCGGCCCGCTGGCCCGGCGATCCCCTGCCGCGGCGACTCGACCCGGCCGGCGACAGGGGTCAGGGTATCGGCTTCCGCCGACGGTGATCGGTCCAGGGCCGATCCTGGCCCCGGACCGTCGGCGCCGTTCTGCGGCGGTGCGGTCCGGGGCGGATCGTCGCGGTACGTCCGGCTCCGGCGGCGGGCCCGGCAGGCCTACAGGTACGGGCCGGAACGGATCCCGCGGCCCTGACCCGGGTCCTCCTCGTCCGGCTCGCCGGCGTGCGAACCGGGCGGCAGCGCGCGCCGCATCTGCTCCAGCTGCGCCCGCGCGGCCATCTGCTGGGCGAACAGGGCGGTCTGGATGCCGTGGAAGAGGCCCTCCAGCCAACCCACCAGCTGGGCCTGGGCGATCCGCAGCTCGGCCTCGGTCGGGATGCTGTCCTCGGTGAACGGCAGCGAGAGCCGCTCCAGCTCGGCGACCAGCTCCGGGGCCAGTCCGAGTTCCAGCTCCTTGATCGAACTGGCGTGGATGTCCTTCAGCCGGGCCCGGCTGGCCTCGTCGAGGGGCGCCGCCCGGACTTCCTCCAGCAGCTGCTTGATCATGCTGCCGATGCGCATGACCTTGGCGGGCTGCTCGACCATCTCGGTCACCGGGAGCTCGCGGGGCATGTCCGCCTCGTCGTCCCCCTCCATCGTGGTCCCGGCGAACCCCTGGCCCACGGGCAGGCCGTCCGGTCCGACGACCAGCACCTTCTGGCCGTCCTGCGACTGCCCGCCGGCGGCCCGGAAGGGCTCCTGCGACGAGCGCTCGTTCATCGGATTCGTCATGAACAACATTCTCTCTCACTGGGGTTGGTCGGGTGGAAGCCCCCGTGCGTCCCGCCGTCCTGCGCCACCCGTGACGACGGTACGCCTCCGCTGCCGGCCCGGGAATCCGTACGGATACTCAGTTCCGGACCACCGTGGCGGCCGGCCCGGCGCAGATCCGGCCGCCACACGGCGCGGAACCCGCGCCGGACCCGGGCCGTCCGGCCCCGGAACTCCCACCGAATCTCCACGCGGCACGCCACCCGCGCACCCGCCGGCTGGGCTCAGACCTTCCGCAACCGGTGGCCGGCCGACTCCCCGCCGGCCGACCGCCCCACCACCCCGGCGACGCCGCCCAACAGCCCCACCGCCGTGACGCCACCTCCTCCCCGTCTCAGCCCTTCCGCAGCCGAAGGCCGATCATCCCCAGGCCGCACCCGATCATCCCCAGCCCCACGCCCAGCGGGAGCTGGAGGGTGGAGGGGTCCTGCCAGTGGGCGGGGAGGACGGCCGGGACGGTCCCGACTGCCACGGGCCGGCCGGAGGCTGCCGTGCCGGTGCCCGGGTCGGTGGCGGGTGCCGAGGCGTCCGGGGCGTCCGGGGCGTCCGCATCCGAGTCCGAGTCCGGCTGGTCGCCCGTGACGTCCGGGGCCTGCTCGGGCGGCTGCTCGACGGCCTGGTCCCGAGCCTGCTCCGGCGCCTGGTCCCGAGCCTGCCCCGGTACCTGGCCCACGGCCGTGTCCGGGCGCTCCGGCGCCGAGGCCGGGCGGTGGTGGCGCATCCACAGTTCTGAGAAGTCCGGACGCGAGCGGTCGGGCGCCGCGTACGGCGGCGCCGCGTTGGGCGACGGCCCGGGGCCCCCGGGCGGATCGACCTGTTCGTCGGCACCCGAACCCGGGGATTCCGGCGCCGAGGAATCCGAACCCCAAGGGTCCGAACCCGAGGAATCGGGCACCGAGGGGTCCGCCGCCGGGGCCGAGGCGCTCGGTGACGGCTCCGCCACCGCGGTGGTCACGGCGGCCAGCGGGAGCGTCAGTCCCAGCACGGCCGCCACGAGCAGCGGCCGGGAACGGCGGTTCCGGCGGATACGGCGGATACGGCGGTGGTACGGCGCGGCGGGCAGCGGCCCGAGAACGTCGTGCGGAGTTGCGGCCACGGTCGGAGTCCTTCCGACGGCCGACCGCGCCCGGGGGCGGGTCGGCGGCGGGACAGCTCCGGACCAGCCTCACACAATCCGACGATCACGGCATTTCGGGCCCCTGCGCGGCACCGCTCAGGCCGTCAGCACGACCTTCCCGACCTGCTCCCCCGCCTCCAGCACCCGGTGCCCGTCGGCGGCGTCGGTCAGCGGCAGCACCCGGTCCACGACCGGCTTCACCACCCCGGACTCCACCAGCGGCCACACGTGCTCCCGCACCGCCGCCACGATCGCCGCCTTCTCCGCCAGCGGCCGCCCGCGCAGGTTGGTGGCGATCACCGCGGCCCGCTTGCGCAGCAGCGCGTTGAGGTCGAGCTCGCCCTTAACCCCGCCCTGCAGTCCGATGACCACCAGCCGCCCGTTGACCGCCAGCGCGTCCACGTTCCGCTGCAGGTACTTGGCGCCCATGATGTCCAGGATCACGTCCGCCCCGGCCCCGTCGGTGGCCTCCCGGAGCGCCTCGACGAAGTCCTGCTCGCGGTAGTTGATCGTGATGTCCGCACCCAGCTCGGTGCACCGGGCCAGCTTCTCCGCGCTGCCCGCCGTCACCGCGACCCGCGCGCCGACCGCCTTGGCCAGCTGGATCGCCATCGTGCCGATCCCGCTCGCGCCGCCGTGCAGCAGCACCGTCTCACCCGGCCGCAGGTGGGCCGTGAGGAAGACGTTGGACCACACCGTGCAGGCCACCTCCGGCAGCGCCGCGGCCTGCTCGGGGCTCAGCCCCTTCGGCAGCGGCAGCAGCTGTCCGCTCGGCACCGCGACCCGCTGCGCGTAGCCGCCGCCGGACAGCAGCGCGCACACCTCGTCACCGACCGCCCAGCCGGCCACGCCCGGCCCGAGCGCGACGATCCGCCCGGCGCACTCCAGGCCGGGGTAGGGCGAGGCGCCGGGCGGCGGGTTGTAGGAGCCCTGCCGCTGGAGCAGGTCGGCACGGTTGACGGCGGTGGCCGCCACCTCGACCAGGACCTCGCCCTCGCCGGGCACCGGGTCGGGCACCTCGGCCCACACCAGTGCCTCGGGGCCGCCGGGTACGGGAATCGTCATCGCATGCATGACCCGAACCTACTGCGCCGCACGGCGGTTCGGGCCTCAGGCCCCGCCCGGTCCCGTCGACCTGATGACGATCACCCGGTCGGTGAGCTGGAGCACCGCGGCCTCGGGATCGTTGTAGTTGAGCACCCGTCGGCCCCGCACCACCGCGACCACCAGGTCATCGCACTCGCGCGGCCCGTGCCCCGCCTCGGCCCGGGTGACCGGTCGTTCGACCACGTCCAGCCCGTTCCCGTACGTCAGCAGGTCCTCCATCACCGCCCCGGCGTGCGGGCTGAGCATCGACAGCCCGAGCAGCCGCCCGGCCGAACTGGAGCTGGTGACCACCACGTCGGCGCCGCTCTGTCGCAGCAGCGGCGCGTTCTCGTCCTCCCGCACGGCCGCGACCACGGTGGCTCCCTTGTTCAACTGGCGCGCCGTCAGGGTGATCAGCACGGCCGTGTCGTCCCGCTCCGGCGCGACGACGATCCGGGCCGCGGTGGGCACGGCGGCCCGCACCAGGGTGTCGGTCCGGGTCGCGTCGCCGACCACTCCGACCAGGCCGTGCTGCGAGGCGTGCTCGATCACCTTGCGCTGGGGGTCGACGACGACGATCTCCTCCTTCTTCACCCCCTGACCGAGCAGGGTGTCGACGGCGCTGCGCCCCTTCGTCCCGAAACCGATGACGACGGTGTGCTCGCGCACGGTGGACCTCCAGCGGTTCAACCGCCATTGCAGGCGGGTCCGTTCGGTGAGCACCTCCAGCGTGGTGCCGACCAGGATGATCAGGAACAGCACGCGCAGCGGGGTGATCACGAAGATGTTGATGAGCCGGGCGCTGTCGCTGTACGGGGTGATGTCGCCGTAGCCGGTGGTGGAGAGCGTCACGGTGGCGTAGTACGCGGCGTCCAGGAAGCTGAGTTCGCCGCCGGCGTTGTCGTGGTAGCCGGCCCGGTCCAGGTACACGATCACCGAGGTGACGACCAGGACGGCGAGCGCCAGCAGCAGCCGCGAGCCGACCTGCCGCACCGCGGGCGCCGTACGCCGGGCGGGCAGCACGATCCCGGCGTCCGCCCACGGCTCCGTCCCCGGCGCCGAGATGCGGCGAAGTGGGGTCATGCCCCCGCCTCACTGCGCTCGGCAGGGGCATTCGCGCACGCGCTCCCCTCGACGGTGAGCACGCCCCGCTCGCTCACGGCGCCTCCACCAACTCGACGGCCTCCCCCGCGCCCGCTCCACCGGGTGGGATCACGGCCAGCGCCTCGGCCCGGGCGAGGCCCCGCAGCATGGCGGGCCCGTCGAAGGCGAGCGGTACGACCCCCTCGGCGGTGCGCCGCACCGGCTGCAGCCGGGTGTCCACCGGGTGCCCGGGCAGCGGGACGGCCGCCGGGGCGAGCGCCGGGCCGGCGGCGGCCCGTCCGCCGCGGGCGTGGAGCAGCGGCAGGGCGAGCGTGACCATCCCGGCGACGGCGGCCAGCGGGTTGCCCGGCAGGCCCACCAGGTGGCGCCCGCCCGGGAGTTCGGCCAGCAGCATGGGGTGCCCGGGCCGGACGGCCACGCCGTCCACCAGCAGCCGGGCGCCGACCTCGGCCAGCGCCCGGTGCAGGAAGTCCACCGGGCCGGCGGCGGTTCCGCCGGTGGTGACCACCACATCGGCGATGGAGTGCCGCAGGGCGTCCCGCAGCAGCCCGAAGTCGTCCCGGACGCACCGGACTTCGGCCACCTCCGCACCGGCGGCCAGCAGCCAGGGCGGCAGCAGCGGGCCCAGCGCGTCCCGGACCAGCCCCGGGCCGGGGATTCCGGCGTCGATCAACTCGTCGCCCAGTACGAGCAGTTGGACCAGCGGACGGCGACGCACCGCGAGCCGGTCGTGGCCGCAGGCGGCGGCCAGGCCGAGCACGGCCGGCCCGACCACCGTCCCGGCGGGCAGCAGCTGCTCGCCCCGGCGGCACTCCTGGCCGCGCGGACGGACGTCCTGTCCGGTGGTCAGCCGCTGCGGTCCGTGTTCGCGCAGCAGCGCGCCCTCCGTCCTGCCGTGCTCGCGGCGCAGTACCGCGGTGGCGCCGGGCGGCAGTTGGGCGCCGGTGGCGATCTCGACCGCGTTGCCGTCGGCCAGCGGTGCCACCTCGGTACGGCCGGCCAGCACCCGTCCGGCGACCCGCCAGGGCCCGGGTCCGGCGACCGCCCAGCCGTCCATCGCGGAGGTGTCGAAGGCGGGCAGGTCGGTCAGCGCGCCGAGCGGTTCGGCGAGGACGTGCCCGAGCGCCCCGGCCAGCGGCAGCCCGACGACCGGCAGCGGGCGCAGCCCGGCCCGGCGCGCGGCCTCCCGGGCGCGCGACCAGCTCAGCACGCCGGGACGGGTGGACGGGGCGGCCACGGTGGTCTGTCCGACCGCGCTCACGGTTCCTCCGGGCCGTCAGCGGGCTTCCACCGCTCGGCGAGCGCCGTGGTCCGCCGGGCCGCCTCGGCGACGGCCTCCGGCCCGCCGCCCTTCTGCGCGGCCGCGTAGCCGATCAGGAAGGCGGTCAGCGGCGCGGCGGGCCGGGCCACTCCGTGCGCGACCACCCGGGCCACGTCGAGCAGTCCCCGGACGTCCACGTCCAGGTCGATGCCCAGGTCGGCCTTGACCCCGGCGATCCAGTCTTCCAGCGTGCGCTCCATGCGCCCATGCTGCCTGATCGCCGGTTTCGCCGAGGTGTTCGCCCCGTGTGCGGCGCGCGTCGTTTCCCTCACAGCCCGGGGGCGGCCCGGTGAGCTCGCCGCCCCGGTGCCCGGTCACCGCCGTCCTCACCGGCCCGGCACCGGCCGCCGACCGCACCGCGGCCACCGGGCGCGCCCCGCACCGTCCACGACGGCCGCGATCCCGCGCGCGCCCCACGCCGCCGGGGCCGCTCAGGACCGCTCCCGCTCCCTCGCCTGTTCCAGGTCCTCCCAGGTGTCGCAGTCGTACGCGACGTCGTCCGTGTCGGCCACCCGCAGCCGGTCCAGTCCGCCGACGAGGCGGCGCAGCGGCTGTCCGGCCGGGTCGCCGAGGGCGGCCAGCGCGGCGCGCAGCGGGGCGGTGCGGTAGGCGGCGGTGAGGAACTGGTCGCGCCCGCCCGCGTCGACCAGGACGGCGGCGTCCGTGTGCGGACCGGCCTCGTCTAGGGCGGTTGTCAGCCGCTCCACCGTCCGCCGGTCGAGGAAGGGCAGGTCGGCGGCGAGCAGCAGCACGGTGTCCGCGGTGACCAGGTTGAGTCCGGCCGCGACGGCGGCGACCGGCCCGCCGCCGGGCGGCCGCTCCCTGGTCCAGTGGACGCCCTCGCGCGTGGTCGGCCGGGCCGGGCCGACCACGACGGTGGTCCGGGCGCCCGCGCAGGCGGCGAGCACCCGGTCCAGCAGGGTGGTCTCGCCCACGGTCAGGGCGGGCTTGTCGGCCCCGCCGAGCCTCCGGGCCGCGCCGCCCGCCGGAACGATCACGTCGTACGGCGCCGTCATGCGGCCAGTATCCCGCCCTACTCGCCGTCCCGGTCCTCGTCCTCGTCCTCGTCCTCGTCCGCCCCGTCCGGTGCGGCAGCCGCTCCGGTCCCCGTTGCGGCATCCGCCCCGGTCCCCGGGGAGGCGGCCCGGGCGGTGTTCGCGGTCGCGCCCAGCTGGAGGAAGAAGGGCAGGGTCAGTTCCCCGTACCGCTCGTTCATCGCGGTGATCAGCGCCTCCGGGTCGTCCGGGTGCTCGGCCAGCAGCCGGTCGAAGTCCTTCAGGTACTCGCCGGTGAAGGCGAGCACCCGGGCGGCGTCGTCGCCCTGCTCGGGGGCGCGGTGTCCGGCGATGACCCGGTCGGCGCCGAGGTCGGCGATCCGGTCGAGGTTGTGGCCCCAGATGGTGCGCTGGGCCGGGGTGGTGTCGGCGGTCCACACGTGGGTGCCGTTGGCGGCGAAGTCCCCGGCGATCACGGTCCGGATGCTCGGCACGTGGACGACCGTGGACTCCCCGCAGTCGGCCTGGCCGAGCAGCAACACCGGGATCACCTGGTGGTCGAGCATCAGCGGCTGGGGCAGCAGCGGGGCGGGGATCAGCGGGTGGTCCGGGATGTCGTCGCCGTAGACAGGCTTCCACTGGGCGACCTTGGCCGCGACGGTGCGCCGGATGCCCTCGACCACCGCCGGTGCGGCCAGCAGCTGGGCGTCGGGGAAGAGCTTCAGCACCTCCTCTGCGCCGAAGTAGTGGTCGGGGTGCTGGTGGGTGACCACGACGGCGAGCAGTCGGCGGCCCTTGCCCGCGACCCACTCGGCCAGTTCGCGGCCGGCGCTGCGGGTGAGCTGGGCGTCCACCAGGATCGCGGTCCGCTCGCCGAGGATCAGCGTGGAGGTGGTGAAGAAGGCCGATTCGGGCCCGGTGAAGACGGCGACCTCGAGCGGCCGGGCCGTCTGCCCGGCCTCATTGACGTCACCGGCGTCACCGGCGGCCGCGACGGGCTCGGCGTCAGCCCGTTCCGCGCCGGCACTCTCGTCGGGCGGGGACGACGTCACGGGCTGCTCCCTCTGGTCGGCGGTCGGACTTCCTGCGCCCTACAGCATGGGAGCACCGGCGGCCGATTGCGCGGAAGGCGCGCCCGTCGGGGCGCGCCTGGGGCGGGTCGGACGATTCGCGCCCGGCGGGAGCCGTCGGACACGCCCTCGCGCACGTCACACCGCGGCGCGGGCGGCGAGCTCCTTGCCCCGGCGGGCGGCCAGCTCCAGCGCCTTGGCCTTGGACTCGACGGCCGCCGGGACGAACTCGGCCAGCGCCGGGACGGACGCCGCGAGGGTGAACTCCGGGACGATGAAGTCGACCTCCAGCCCGAGCCCGCCGCCCAGCACCTTCTCCAGGTAGGTGGTGACGAACTCGTACGGCTCGCGCGGGGCGCCCGGGCCGTACGAGCCGCCGCGAGCGGCGACGACGGTGACCGGGGTGCCCTTGGCGGAGGGCGCCTCGCCGGCGGTGCGGCCCATCAGGATCACCTGGTCCAGCCAGGCCTTGAGGGTCGACGGGATCGTGAAGTTGTACATCGGGCTGCCGATCAGCACCGCGTCGGCGGTCTCCAGCTCGACCATCAGCTGCTCGCGCAGCGCGAAGGCGGCGGCCTGTTCGGCGGTGCGCGCCTCGGCCGGGAGGTGTCCGGCGGTGATGCCCGCGGCGTCCAGGTGCGGTACCGGGTCGGCGGCGAGGTCGCGGTGGATCACCGTGCCGCCGGGGTGCTCGGCCTCCCAGGCGGCCCGGAAGGCGGCCGTGACCTCGCGGGAGACGGAGCCGTCGGTGAGCGCCGAGGAGTCGATGTGCAGGAGCGTGGGCATGGCGGGACCTCCAGAGAATAAGCAGCTGCTCTTTCCGTCGCAGCTGTAACTACGATAGCAGCTTACTTTTTTATAGTCACTAGGGTTCCATCGAGTACGCTTGACCCATGGCCGAGCACGAGGCAGTGACCCACGCAGCCCCGACCGCCGTCGACGCGTGCGCCGCTCCTGCGGGCCACGGCGGCTGCGGCAACGTCGACCTGGCCCTCAACCGGGTGTTCACCCTGCTCGGCAAGCGCTGGACCGGCATGCTGCTGGGCGTGCTCAACAACGGCGGCCCGGCCTACTTCTCGGAGCTACGCCGTGCCGTCCCGGGCATCAGCGAGCGCATGCTCTCCGACCGGCTGACCGAACTGAGCGAGGCCGGGCTGGTCGTCCGCGAGGTCGACCCCGGCCCCCCGCTGCGGGTCAGCTACCGGCTCACCGAGGGCGGCGTCGCGCTGAAGCCGGCCCTCACCGAGCTGGCCGTCTGGGCCGACCGCTACCTGCCGGAGAGCGCCCTCAGGGGCGGCTGCTGACCGGCCCCGACCGACCCCCCGGACACGCCGAAGGGCCCGTCCGCCGTTCAACGGCGGACGGGCCCTTCGGCACGACGGCTCAGCGCGTGGCGGCGCGACCGCGCACGCGGGCCACCCGGTCGGCGATGCCCCAGGTGGTCACCCGCCAGAGCGCCTCGATCACGATGTTGCGGCTCATCTTGGACGCGCCGAGCTCGCGCTCGACGAAGGTGATCGGGACCTCGGCGACCTTGAAGCCCGCCTTCACCGTGCGCCAGGCCAGGTCGACCTGGAAGCAGTACCCGGCCGAGGCCACCTCGTCCATGCCCAGGCCCAGCAGCGTCTCCTTGCGGAAGGCCCGGTAGCCGCCGGTGACGTCCCGGATCGGCACGCCCAGCATCAGCCGCGAGTATGTGGAACCACCGCGGGAGAGCAGCAGCCTCGACTTCGGCCAGTTCACCACCCGGCCGCCCGGCACCCAGCGCGAGCCGAGCACCAGGTCGGCGCCGCGCAGCGCGTTGAGCAGCCGGTCCAGTTCCTCGGGCTGGTGCGACCCGTCCGCGTCCATCTCGACCAGGACGTCGTAGCCGTGGTCGATGCCCCAGCGGAAGCCCGCGAGGTAGGCGGCGCCCAGGCCCTCCTTGCCCTTGCGGTGCATGACGTGGACGTTCCGGTCCTCGGTTGCCAGCTTGTCGGCCAGCTCGCCGGTGCCGTCGGGGCTGTTGTCATCGGCGACCAGCACGTGCGCGTCGGGCACCGAGGCACGGACCCGGCCGACGATCCGCTCGACGTTCTCCGCCTCGTTGTAGGTCGGGATGATCACCAGGACCCTGCCGAGATCAGCAAAACTCTGCTGGTTCACGGTCACGTACAAACCTCTCGGCCGATGGCGGGGAGTGTCAGAACACCGTCGCCCGCACTCTGGAACGCGGCCCCGCCGACAGCCCGCCGACGGGATGACCACGGTGGAGAATGCTGCGCAGGGCGGAGACTACTGCGTCCTGGCATCCTACTACCGCGCCCGGGAACCGCTGGTCGGACCACCGCACTCCCACCTGGCGACCACCGTTTCCCCGCGGGCGACCAGGGTCGGCTAGGGTCGATGCCCTTGCTCGTGCCCGGACCCGCCCGTACCCCGCCGGGCCCGCCCCGGCGATCCGGACTCGGGACGTCCGGGGGCCGCCCCGTCAGCGAAGGAGTAGGACCGCGCGCATGGACAGGCTCGTCAACACCGTCCGCCCGTACGCCTGGGGGTCGCTCACGGCCCTGCCCGAGCTGCTGGGCCAGGAGCCCACCGGAGAACCGCAGGCCGAGCTGTGGATGGGCGCCCACCCCGGCGACCCGTCCCGCGCCGACCGCGGCGACGGCCCGCGACGGCTGGACGAGCTGATCGCGGCCGACCCGGAGGGCGAGCTCGGGGCGGCCAGCACGGCCCGCTTCGGCCCGCGCCTGCCGTTCCTGTTCAAGGTGCTCGCCGCGGGCCTCCCGCTGTCCATCCAGGCCCACCCCACGCTGGACCAGGCCCGGGCCGGCTTCGCCGCCGAGAACGCCCTCGGCCTCCCGCTGGACGCCTCCGAGCGCAGCTACCGCGACGCCAACCACAAGCCCGAAATGGTCTGCGCGCTGGGCGAGTTCGAGGGGCTGTGCGGCTTCCGCCGACCCGCCGACGCGGCCGCGCTGATGGCCGCCCTCGCGGTGCCCGCGCTGAAGCCGCTGATCGAGCTGCTGTCGGTCGAGGAGACCGGGAACACCGAGGACGGCGGTGACGCCGAGGCGGAGGCGCTGCGCGGTGCCCTGGCCACCGTGCTCACCATGGACGACGCGACCGCCGAGCGGGCCGTCCGGGAGACGGTCGCGGCGCTCGCCGGGACGGACCCGGACGGCGAGCACGCCCCGTACGCCCGGATCGCCGAGGACTTCCCGGACGACCGCGGCGTGATCGTCGGCATGCTGCTCAACCACGTCCGGCTGCGGGCCGGCGAGGCGCTCTACCTGGGCGCCGGGGTGCCGCACGCCTACCTGTCCGGCGTCTGCGTGGAGCTCCAGGCCAACTCGGACAACGTCTTGCGGGCCGGGCTGACCCCCAAGCACATCGACGTGCCGGAGCTGCTCAAGGTCGTGCTCTTCGAACCCGGCGCCCCCGAGGTGGTGCGCCCCGTCCCGGTCCCGGCCACCCCCGGCGAGCAGCTCTACCCCGTCCCGATCGACGAATTCCGGCTCTCCCGCTTCGAGTTGGACGGCGTCGAGCGCGAGGTCGACGGCCGCACCCCGCAGATCCTGCTCTGCACCGAGGGCGCCGTACGCCTCACCGCCGCCGACGGCGCGGTGCTCGACCTCGCCCGCGGCCAGTCCGCCTTCCTCCCGGCCACCGGCGCCACGACCCGCCTCTCCGGCACCGGCAGCACCCTCTTCCGCGCCACCGTCACCGTGTGACGGCGGCGGCCTCCGGCTCGACCTGAACCTCCTGGACCCGCACTTCCCGGGTCGGTCCGCCCTGGAACGGCGCCTCCTGGACCGGCGCTTCCTGGACCGGCCCCGCCGACGGGGCCGGCAGGAGCCGTTCGAGCGTCTTCAGCGCCTTCCGGCCGAGCTTCTGGAACGGGAGTTCCACCAGTCGGTACAGCAGGTAGGAGGCGACCAGCGCCACGGTCAGGAACTCGACGCCCCAGAGCACCTTGGCCCCGGTCGCGGTGGGCCGCGGCGGCACGCCGACCAGCGGGCCGAGCGTGTGCACCACGTGGACGTGCAGCAGGTACAGCGAGAAGCTCACCGCGCCGAGCCAGGTCAGCACCCTGGGGAAGCGCCGCTTGCGCAGCGCCATCGCGCCGAGGAAGGTCGCCCAGGCCCCGGCGTACGAGATGCACCACGACATCCAGCCCGACGTCCAGGTGCCCTGTTCCATGCCGTTGCGGTTGTACATCCACCCGATGGCGACGCCGGAGACCACCACGAAGCCGCAGGCCAGCGTGGCCTGCATCCGGTCGATCTGCCCGTGCTCGGCCCGGTGGAGCACCGTGCTGGCGAACATCGTGGCGAAGATCGTCAGCGTTTCGAAGACCGGCGCCCGACTGTTGGTGAACAGCAGGACGACGCCCAGTCCGCCCACCAGCAGGGCTCCCAGCCGGGTCAGCGCCGGGTTGCCGCTGAGCATGCAGACGAAGCCCATCAGCACGATCAGCGCCGCCGCCAGGACCAGGTGCCGGGTGGAGCCGACGTCGTGGCCGAACACACCGGCGGTCAGCGTGCCGCCGAACACCAGGCCCACCGCGGCGAAACCCACCGCGAACGCGCTGCTGCGCTTGTGCCAGCCCAGCGTGAACAGCCCGGTGACCAGGAAGTAGAAGATCATCTCGTAGGTCAGCGTCCAGGCGACGCCCATGCCGTTCACCACGTTCAGCATGTCCTGGAGCATGGTGGCGTTGGCCGTCAGCGAGATCAGGTCGTGTCCGGTGCGGAACAGCGCGACCGAGCCGTCGCCCTTGGGCAGCACCAGGATGGCCACCACGTAGGCGGCGATGAGCGCCGGGTAGATCCGGAACAGGCGCCCCATCCAGAACGCCCGCACGTCACCCCGGCGCTCCAGCGAGGCCGGAATGATGTACCCGCTGACCAGGAAGAACACCATGACCCCGTAGAGACCGAGGTCGAAGTGCGCCCACACCGCCCCGCCGAACGGCAGCAGTTCGAGGATGCCGAAGTGATGCATCGCCACCATCAGCGCGGCCACGCCCCGCAGTGCGTCGAGCCAGCCGAGCCTGGCGGTCGGCCGCTCGGTGCCCCGGCTCCGGCGGGCGGACAGCCGTCGTATCGTCTCCACCACAGGGACAGTAGCCGATCGCACCGCCGCCTCCGTACGGCCTCGTAGCCCCGCCCCGCCTAAATCGTTTGACCCCGTCCCGCGCCACCGCTGGACTGTCGCGGGTGCCACGCAGCGTGGGGCCGTACCCAGGGGAGGCAGCGGCAGCCATGGAGATCCGTTCCACGACCGATCAGGACCTCGACGTCTTCGTCGACACGCTCCACGCGGCGTTCGGCCGCTTCCCTGAGACCCCGGCCGAGGACGGCAGCGGGGTCTGGTGGTCGGCGACCGAGCTGGACCGCAGCCTGCTCGCCGTGGCGGCCGACGGGAGACCGGTCGGCACCGCCGGCGCGTACTCCTTCGAGCTCACCCTGCCCGGTCAGGTCATCACCCCGGTCTCCGGGGTGAGCAACGTCGGCGTCCTGCCCACGCACCGCCGCCAGGGCACACTGACCGCGCTGATGCGGCACCAGCTCGCGCAGCTGCGGGCCCGCGGGGAGTTCCTCTCGGTGCTGCTGGCCTCCGAGGCCCTGATCTACGGCAGGTTCGGCTACGGTCCGGCGACGTACACCGGGCGGCTGACGGTGCCGCGCCACCGGGCCGCCCTCGCCGGCCCGCGGGCCGGCGGCGCGGACACCGGTTCGGTCGAGGTGCTCCGGCGTGCCGAGTGCGGGGAGCTGCTGGAGCAGGTCTACGACCGGTACCGGCGTGTCCAGCCCGGTGCGCTGTCCCGGCCGCACCGCTGGTGGGCCCTGGGCGCGGGGCAGCCCCCGGTCGCCGCGGCGCCGCGCTACATCGCCGTCCACCGGGACGCCGACGGCGCCCCGGACGGGTACGCCAGTTACGCACTCGACGGGGACACCCTGACGGTCGACGAGACCGTCGCCGTCGACGACGCCGTCTCCGCGGCGCTGACCCGGTTCCTGCTCGGCCACGACTTGGTCGGTCAGGTCGTGTTCAAGCACTTCCCGGCCGAGCACCCGCTGCGCTGGCAGCTCGCGGACTTCAGCGCCGCCCAGGTGGGCAACAGCACCGACTGGCTCTGGGTGCGGCTGCTGGACGTACCGGGCGCGCTGACCGCACGCGGCTGGTTGACCGACGGTGAGCTGGTCCTCGACGTCGACGACCCGTTCCTCGGCGAGCGCGCCCGCCACCTGCTGACCGTCCGGGAGGGCAGGGCCGAGTGCGTCCCGACCGACCGGGAGCCCGACCTCTCACTGGACGTGCGGGACCTCGGTTCGATCTACCTCGGCGGCACCGCCCCGAGCACCCTGGTGCGCGCCGGGCACGTCCGGGCCCACCGCCCGCAGGCGGCCGCCCTGGCCGACGCCCTGTTCCGCGCCGAGCGCCCGCCGCACTGCCTGCACTGGTTCTGACCTGCGTGCGCCGCGGTGGTCGCCCGTCCGGGTGACCACCGCGGCGGGTCAGTCCCTGGTCATGTCGACGAAGCGCGAGTAGTGGCCCTGGAAGGCCACCGTGATGGTGGCGGTCGGACCGTTGCGGTGCTTGGCGACGATCAGGTCGGCCTCGCCCGCGCGCGGGGACTCCTTCTCGTAGGCGTCCTCGCGGTGCAGCAGGATGACCATGTCGGCGTCCTGCTCGATCGAGCCGGACTCTCGCAGGTCGGAGACCATCGGCCGCTTGTCGGTGCGCTGTTCGGGACCACGGTTCAGCTGGGACAGCGCGATGACCGGGACCTCCAGCTCCTTGGCCAGCAGCTTGAGGTTACGGGACATGTCCGAGACCTCCTGCTGACGGTTCTCGGCCCGGCGGGAGCCGCCGGACTGCATCAGCTGGAGGTAGTCGATGACGATCAGCTTGATGTCGTTGCGCTGCTTGAGCCGGCGGCACTTGGCGCGGATCTCCATCATCGACAGGTTCGGCGAGTCGTCGATGAACAGCGGCGCCTCGCTGACGTCGGGCATCCGGCGGGCGACCCTGGTCCAGTCGTCATCCGTCATGTTGCCGGAGCGCATGTGGTGCAGCGCGACCCGGGCCTCGGCGGAGAGCAGGCGCATGGCGATCTCGTTGCGGCCCATTTCGAGCGAGAAGATCACGCTCGGCAGCTTGTGGTGGATCGAGCAGGCGCGGGCGAAGTCCAGCGCGAGGGTGGACTTGCCCATCGCGGGACGGGCCGCGATGACGATCATCTGACCGGGGTGCAGGCCGTTGGTGAGCTGGTCGAAGTCCGCGAAGCCGGTCGGCACGCCGGACATCTGGCCGTTGCGGGAGCCGATCGCCTCGATCTCGTCGAGGGCGCCCTCCATGATGTCGGCCAGCGGCGCGTAATCCTCGTTGGTGCGCTGTTCGGTGACGGCGTAGATCTCCGCCTGGGCGGCGTTGACGATCTCGTCCACGTCGCCCTCGGCCGCGTATCCCATGCCGGCGATCCGGGTGCCGGCCTCGACCAGTCGGCGGAGCACGGCCCGCTCGTGGACGATCTGGGCGTAGTACTCGGCGTTGGCCGCCGTCGGGACGGAGTTGACCAGGGTGTGCAGGTAGGAGGCGCCGCCGACGCGCTGCAGCTCGCCGCGCTTGGTGAGCTCGCCGGCCACGGTGATCGGGTCGGCCGGCTCGCCGCGGGCGTAGAGGTCGAGGATCGCGCCGTGGATCATCTCGTGCGCGGGCCGGTAGTAGTCGGCCGGCTTGAGCACCTCGACCACGTCGGCGATGGCGTCCTTGGACAGCAGCATGCCGCCCAGGACGGACTGCTCGGCGGCGAGGTCCTGCGGGGGGACCCGCTCGAAGCCGTCGACGCCGCCCCGGCCCTCGTCGTCCCGGCGGTCGCGGTCGTCCCGGCGGTCGCCCTTCGTGAAGCCGCCGCCCTTGCGGAAGCCCTCGCTCCGCGCGCCGCCCGGGCCGTTGCCCCCCTGGCCGTTGCCGCGGTTGCGGGAGACCGGGAGCCGGTCGCCGGGGCCGTCCGGGAAGGGCGCGTCGTCGAAGGCGCTGGCCGGGAAGGGGTCCTCTGAGGTCTGCCAGTCCTCCTCCGGCGGCGGGGCGTCGTGGTCGTCGTACTGGGGGCCGGTCACGCGTGTTCCCCGATCAGCGAGTGGTGCGAAGTTGGAGCGGGCTTGCCGGTGGCTGGGTGGAGCGGGGCCGCTCCTTTTGTACGCCACGGCACCGACAAATCGGACGCCGGGGCCGGTGGGAGTGTCGGGTGGAGGGCCAACGCTAAGGCGCTGGGCGCCCTCGCGCCAAGGCGGTTATCCACAGGGGGTGTGGACGAGCGGCCCCGGGCTGTGGAGAACTGCCGCAAAGCTGTGGACACCCCTGTGGAAGCTCCTGTGGATAACCGGACCATCGATCCACCGTCAACCTGTTGACCTGCGATTACCTCTTCCCGGGCCTGTGCATGAGAAATTCTTCACACACAGCCGGACAGCTGTGGGCGCGGACCGGGCGGAGTGCGTTGCCCGCTCTTTCGAGTAATGATCAAACTCGCCTTTGGCCTGTTACCTGTGGATGAGTACCCTGGAGCGCATGAGCGCCGCCCCCTCCGAGCCCTCCAGACGCGGCCACGACCGCGAGATCCTCGCCCTGGCGGTGCCCGCCTTCGGCGCGCTGGTGGCCGAGCCGCTGTTCCTGATGGCCGACTCCGCGATCGTCGGCCACCTCGGCACCCCCCAGCTCGCCGGGGTCGGCGTCGCCTCCGCCGCCCTCACCACCGCGACCGGGGTGTTCGTCTTCCTCGCCTACGCCACCACTGCGGCGGTGGCCCGCCGGATCGGCGCCGGGGACCGCCGGGGCGCCGTCCAGCAGGGCGTCGACGGCCTCTGGCTCGCCCTCGGCCTGGCCGTCCCGGTGGTCCCGCTCGTCCTGCTGCTGGCGCCCTGGGCCGCCGGGGTGCTGGGCGCCTCGCCGACCGCGGCGCCGTACGCCGTGACGTACCTGCGGATCAGCTCGCTGGGGATCCCGGCGATGCTCCTGGTGCTGGCCGCCACCGGCGTGCTGCGCGGCCTCCAGGACACCCGCACGCCACTGGTGGTGGCCGTGGCGGGCTTCACCGCCAACCTCGGCCTGAACGCGGGCCTGGTGTACGGCGCCGGGCTCGGGGTGGCCGGCTCGGCCTGGGGCACCGTGCTGGCGCAGACCGGGATGGCCGCCGCCTACCTGGTCGTGGTGGTCCGCGGCGCCCGCCGGGAGCAGGCCTCGTTGCGGCCGGACCCCGCCGGCATCCGGGCCGGTGCCCGGGCGGGCGGCCCGCTGCTGGTCCGGACGGTCAGCCTGCGCGCGGTGCTGATGATCGCCACCGCGGTGGCCGCCCGGCTCGGCGACGACCAGGTGGCCGCGCACCAGATCACGATGACGCTGTTCAGCTTCCTGGCCTTCGCACTGGACGCCATCGCGATCGCCGGGCAGGCCGTCATCGGCCGCTACCTGGGCGCCTCGGACGCCCAGGGCGCCCGGGCGGCGACCCGGCGGATGGTCCAGTGGGGACTCGGCTCGGGGGTGGTGCTCGGCCTGCTGGTGGTGCTCGCCCGCCCGCTGTACGTCCCGCTGTTCACGCCCGATCCGGTGGTCCAGGGGCAGCTGGCCACCGCCCTGCTGCTGCTCGCGCTCAGCCAGCCGGTGGCCGGCCTGGTCTTCGTGCTGGACGGCGTGCTGATGGGCGCCGGCGACGGCCCGTACCTCGCCCGGGCGGCGCTGGCGACCCTGGCGGTGTTCGCCCCGGTGGCCTTCGCGGTGCCGGCCACCGGCGCCGGGCTGCCCGGGCTCTGGTGGGCGATGAACCTGTTCATGCTGGTCCGGGCGGTCTTCCTGGTCAGCCGCGCCCGCGGCGGTCGCTGGCTGGTCACCGGGGCCGTCCGGAGCTGACCTCGCGTCCGGCTCCGGGAACGACCGAGGGCCGGACTCCTCGCGGAGTCCGGCCCTCAGGCCACTGCTACGGAACTCAGGCAGCCACGACGGCGACGTCGAGGTTGGCCACGACGTCCGAGTGCAGCTTGACCGAGACCTTGTGGGTGCCCACGGTCTTGATCGGCGAGGCGATCGCGACGGCGCGCTTGTCCACGGCCGGGCCGCCGGCGGCCTTGATGGCCTCGACGACGTCGGCCTGGGTCACCGAACCGAACAGACGGCCGGCGTCACCCGAGCGGACGGCCAGCTTGACCTGGACGCCCTCGAGCTTGCCCTTGACGTCGTTGGCGGCGTCGAGGGTCTGGATCTCGTGGATCTTGCGGGCGCGACGGATGGCGTCGACGTCCTTCTGGCCGCCCTTGGTCCAGCGGATGGCGTAGCCACGCGGGACCAGGTAGTTGCGGGCGTAGCCGTCCTTGACCTCGACGACCTCGCCGGCGGAGCCGAGACCCGGCACCTCGTGCGTGAGGATGATCTTCATTACTCGGTCACCCTCTCTTAGCGCGCGGTGCTGGTGTAGGGCAGCAGCGCCATCTCACGGCTGTTCTTCACGGCCGTGGCGACGTCACGCTGGTGCTGGGTGCAGTTGCCGGTGACCCGGCGGGCACGGATCTTGCCGCGGTCGGAGATGTACTTCCGCAGCAGGTTCGTGTCCTTGTAGTCAACGTAGTTGACCTTGTCCTTGCAGAAGACGCAAACCTTCTTCTTCGGCTTGCGAGCAGGCGGCTTCGCCATGGTGTGCTCCATTTGGGGTTCACGGCCCGACCGGCGTCCGGGGACGCCTGCGGCCGGGCCGCACGAAATCTGTCAGCTCTAGAACGGGGGCTCTTCCGAGTAGCCGCCGCCGGACGGGGCACCGCCCCAGCCGCCGCCGCCCTGGTTGCCACCACCGGACGGGGCGCTGGACGCCCACGGGTCGTCGGAGGGGCCGGACTGGCCGCCGCCGGAGTTTCCACCCCAGCCGCCGCCGCCCTGCTGGCCGCCACCGCCGCCCCAACCGCCCTGGCCGCCGCCCTGCTGGCCGCCGAAGCCGCCACCGGGACCGCCGGACCGGTTGGCCCGGGTGACCTTCGCGGTCGCCGAGCGCAGGCTCGGGCCGACCTCGTCGACCTCGACCTCGAAGACCGTCCGCTTCTCGCCTTCCTTGGTCTCGTAAGACCGCTGGCGCAGCCGGCCCTGCACGATGACGCGCATGCCCCGCTGCAGCGACTCGGCCACGTTCTCCGCCGGCTGACGCCAGACGTTGCACGTGAGGAAGAGGCTCTCGCCGTCCTTCCACTCGTTCGTCTGACGGTCGAAGGTGCGGGGGGTGGACGCGATGCGGAACTTCGCGACCGCCGCACCCGACGGGGTGAAGCGCAGCTCGGGGTCGTCGACGAGATTGCCGACGAGGGTGATGACGGTCTCGCCTGCCATGGTGGTGATGACCTCTCGGGAAGATGTCCGTTCACCGCTGTTTCACGTGAAACAGCGGACGCGAGCTACCCGAGACCCGAAGGCCTCAGAGGTGGCTCAGTGGGTGTCCGGGCGCAGGACCTTGGTCCGCAGAACCGACTCGCTCAGGCCCAGCTGGCGGTCGAGCTCCTTGACGACCTCAGGCGTGGCCTTGAGGTCGATGACCGAGTAGATGCCCTCGGACTGCTTGTTGATCTCGTAAGCCAGACGGCGACGACCCCAGGTGTCGACCTTCTCGACCTTGCCGCCGGCGTTGCGGACGACGGCGAGGAAGGACTCGATCAGGGGGGAGACAGCGCGCTCCTCGACCGAGGGGTCGAGGATGACCATCAGCTCGTAGTGACGCATGAGTAACCCACCTCCTTTGGACTCAGCGGCCACGGTCTCTCCGTGGCAGGAGGGTTGTGCGTAGCGTCGGCACCGGTGCGGTGACGACTCCGGCCCACCGTAGCGGCCGGGTCGGACAGTCGGGCCCCGCACACCCGGAAGGGGGTGTCACCCGGAAGAGGGCGCAAGGGGGCACAACTACACCAGTGCAGACGGCACAGCCTACCTGCACCCGGACGGCCGAACAAAACGCATAGGGGTTGTGAGACGGACCCAACCCCCGCAATCTGGACGGAACGGGATTCCTGCCCGTTCGTCTCTCCACGCCAGGAGGTGGGACTCATGGCCCAGTCCGTCCACCGCATGCCCGCCCTCACGCTGAACACCGACGGCCACCCGCACCCCCGCGAGAACACCCTGGTGGCCCTGACCGCCGTACTGGGCGTGATCGCCTTCACCACCTCGTTCTTCTACAACCTGCACCTGCTGACCTCGTGGACCGGCCTGGCCGGGATCGTCACGGGTCTGTGGGGCATGTTCGTCTCCGTGACCACCGCCGAACGCTTCGTCCTGATGATCACGCTCGGCGCCGCCGCGATCGGCTTCTACCTCGGCGTCGCCCGCGGCGGCCTCTGGGGCTGACCTCCCCGCCCAGGAACCCTCGGCGCCCCCGTCGCGTATCTGCAAGGAGACAGGTACCCGACGGGGGCGCCGTCGTGCCCGCAGCAGCGGGCCCCCGGGCCCCGGACGATAAGGTCAGCCCGAGAACCTGGGGCCACCGCAGCCCGACCGACGAGGAGCACCGAGCAATGAGCCTTCGCCTGAGGACGATCACCCGCGAGGAGCACCTCGCCTTCATCAGGAGCCGCGCCTCGGCCAGCCACATGCAGGTGCCGGCCTGGGGTGACGTGAAGGCCGAGTGGCGCTCCGAGTCGATCGGCTGGTTCGACGAGCACAACCAGCTGGTCGGCGCCGGTCTGGTCCTCTACCGCCAGCTGCCGAAGGTCAAGCGCTACCTGGCCTACCTGCCCGAGGGCCCGGTGATCGACTGGTTCGACCGCGACCTCGACCGCTGGCTCTCCCCGATGCTGGCGCACCTGAAGTCGCAGGGCGCCTTCTCGGTGAAGATGGGCCCGCCGGTGGTCATCCGGCGCTGGAACGCCGCCACCATCAAGGAGGCCATCGCCGCCAAGCAGGCCAAGCGGCTGCGCGACGTCGAGGCCGACTGGTACGAGGCGCGCGCCTTCGAGGTGGCCGACCGGCTGCGCAAGGCCGGCTGGCTGCAGGGCGAGGACGGCGGGGCCGGCTTCGGCGACGTCCAGCCGCGCTACGTGTACCAGGTGCCGCTGGCCAACCGCTCGCTGGACGACATCCAGAAGGGCTTCAACCAGCTCTGGCGCCGCAACATCAAGAAGGCCGAGAAGAGCGGCGTCGAGGTGGTCCAGGGCGGCTACGACGAGCTGCCGATCTTCCACCAGCTCTACCTGGTCACCGCCGAGCGCGACAAGTTCACCCCGCGCCCGCTGGCCTACTTCCAGCGCATGTGGAACGCCCTCAACTCCGAGGACCCGAACCGGATGCGGCTCTACATCGCCTACCACGAGGGCGAGCCGCTGGCCTCGACCACGATGCTGGTGGTCGGCGAGCACGTCTGGTACTCCTACGGCGCCTCGGCCAACCACAAGCGCGAGGTCAAGCCCTCCAACGCGATCCAGTGGCGGATGATGCGCGACGCCTACGCCCTCGGCGGCGGGGTCTACGACCTGCGCGGCATCAGCGACACCCTGGACGAGAACGACCACCTGTTCGGTCTGATCCAGTTCAAGGTCGGCACCGGCGGCCAGGCGGCCGAGTACCTCGGCGAGTGGGACTTCCCGCTCAACAAGCTGCTGCACAAGGCCCTCGACCTCTACATGTCCCGCCGCTGAGGAGGCTGACCCGATGACGCTGTCGCTCTACCTCGACACCGAACGCTGGCGCACCCACCAGCGCTCCGTCCTCGCCGAGTTCCCCGGCCTGGTGCCGGTCGCCAAGGGGAACGGCTACGGCCTGGGCAACCACCGGCTGGCCGAGGAGGCGACACTGCTCGGCACCGGTGTGCTGGCCGTCGGCACCGCCTACGAGGCGGCCGACGCCGCCGAGTGGTACGGCGGCGAGCTGCTGGTGCTCACCCCCTACCGGGTCGGCGAGGAGGTGCTCCCGCTGCCGCACGCCCGGGTGATCCGGACGGTGGCCAGCGTGGACGCGCTGCGCTCGCTGCACGGCGCCCGGGTGGTGCTGGAGTGCATGACCACCATGCGCCGGCACGGCGTGAGCGCGGCGGACCTGCGCACGGTCGCCGCCGAGCTGGACGGCGTCTCCTTCGAGGGCCTCGCGCTGCACCTGCCGATGGACCGGCCGGACGGCTCCAGCCCGGTCGAGGAGGTCGCGTACTGGGTGGACACCGCCCTGGCGGCCGGCATCCCGGTGCACACCGTCTGGGTCAGCCACCTCGGTGCGGCCGGCATGGACCAGCTGGCCCAGCGCTACCCCGGCACGGTGTTCCGGGCCCGGATCGGCACCCGGCTCTGGCTGGGCGACCACGGCGCCCTGGAGGTCCGGGCCACGGTGCTGGACGTCACCCCGGTGAAGAAGGGCGACCGCTACGGCTACCGCCAGCACCCGGCGCCCGCCGACGGCCACATCCTGGTGGTCGCCGGCGGCACCGCGCACGGCATCGGCCTGGAGGCGCCCAAGTACGTGGCCAGCATGGGCGCCCGGGCCAAGGGCATCGCCCGGGCCGGCCTGGCGACCGTCAACAAGACCAAGTCGCCGTTCCACTGGGCGGGCAAGCAGCTCTGGTTCGCCGAGCCGCCGCACATGCAGGTCTCCCTGCTGTTCCTGGACGGGGAGACCGCGCCCCCCGCGATCGGCGAGGAGCTGGGCCTCCAGGTCCGGCACACCACCACCCACTTCGACCGCGTGGTGGACCGCTAGGCACGTCCTAGGACTCCCTCTCGGCCGGCTCCGACAGCCGTGGCTCGTCCAGCCACTGCTCGAAGGAGCCGGCCGACGCGTGTCCGGCGTAGCCCTCGCCCTCGTGCAGGTGGCGGGCGGTGCCGAGGGTGAACGCGTCCGGTGCGTGGTCGAGCACCCCGCCGGAGGGGTCGTCGCTGCCGTCCCAGCGGACCGGGTCGCGGTCCGGGTGGAGGGCGTCACGGACCACCAGCACGACCAGGTAGAGCGTGCCGAGCAGGTGCAGCACGATCGCGAAGTGGTACCACGGCTCGCCGATCCCGTGCTGCTTGGGCCCGGTGACGAAGCCCAGGTGCGACCAGATGCCGAGGGTGTACAGCACCTCGCAGGCCTGCCAGATCAGGATGTCGCGCCAGCGCGGCCGGGCCAGTGCCGCCAGCGGCAGCAGCCAGAGCGCGTACTGCGGCGAGTACACCTTGTTGACCAGCACGAACAGCGCGACCACCAGGAAGGCCAGCTGCGCGAACCGCGGCCGGCGGGGCACCGAGAGGCCGAGCCACGCTATGGCCGCGCAGCCCAGCACCATCAGTACGCCGATGTAGAGGTCGAGGTCGGCCAGACCCACCCCGCGGTTCTGCATCAGGATCAGCCAGAACGAGCCGTAGTCCTCGCCGCGGTGCTCGCTGAAGACGTAGAACGTCGACCAGCCCTGCCAGTTGGCCAGCATGATCGGCAGGTTGACCACCAGCCAGGCGCCCACGGCGCCGCCGAGCACCACGCGGAACTCGCGCCACTTCCCGGCCCGCCAGCAGAGCACCAGCAGCGGCCCGAGCAGCAGCAGCGGGTAGAGCTTGGCCGCGGTGGCCAGGCCGATGAAGACGCCGGCCCAACCCGGCCGGGAGTGGGCCCACCAGGCCATCGCCACGGCGGCCAGGGCGACCGCGAGCAGGTCCCAGTTGACGGTGCCGTTGAGCAGCACGATGGGCGAGAGCGCGAACAGCATCGCGTCCCAGGGGCGGCGGCGGTGGGTGCGCGACAGCGCGACCGCGGCGACCACCGCGCAGGCCATCAGCAGCCCGGCGTTGATCATCCAGAACCACTGCTCCTGGGCCTGCTCGGTGCCGCCGCCGGGCGTCAGCCAGGCCGCGACCTGCATGAACAGGCCGGTCAGCACCGGGTACTCGAGGTACTGGAGGTCCCCCGTGGTGCCGGGGATGCGGTCCACGTACGGGTGCAGCCCGGCGGAGAAGCCGCGGCCGGAGAACAGGTGCGGGATGTCGCTGTAGCAGGCGTGGATGTACTGCGGCGACCCCGGCTGGAACCAGGCCTGGTCGTAGCAGGGCAGGTCGCGCACCATGCCGAGCGCCGAGACCACGATCACCACCAGCGCCAGGACGCGCACCGGGATCCACCAGGAGACGCCGAGCAGCGCCCGCCGGCCGGGCGGGCCGCCGAACACCTCGCTGCCGGCCGCCGCCACCCGGTCCTCGTCGGCCGGGACGACCACGGTGTTGGCCGGTGGCGCGGCCGTGGCGACGGCTGCCGGGGTGGGCCCTGCGGCGGCGCCGGGCCCGTGCGGGCCGGCGGTTTCGTCACGATCGCTCGACGTCATGCCGGACATCCTGCCGCACCGGCCGCGCCGGGACGAGGAGGACCCCGCGGGGGCCCGGCGTGCGGACGGGGCGCGGGCGGCGAATCGTGACGAAAACGGCGGTGGCGGCCCTCCGAGGAGGACCGCCACCGCCGTTCTACCGTCTCGCCCCACCGGCCGGCCGGGCTGCTACCCGGCCGCTCCGCCGCCCTGGGCGCCGCCGGTACTGGTCGGGGACGGCTTGCCGCCGCCCGTACTGCCACCGCCGTTGCCGCCGCCGGGGCCACCGGGGGGCTGCGTCGACGGACAGTTGAAGATCAGGCAGGTGTTCGACGGCTTCGGGGTGTGGGTGGTGGCGGTCACCGTCGGGGTCGGCTGGCAGTCCACGCCCGGCACGCAGTTCCCGCCCGGGCCGGGCTGGGTCGGCTGCTGGGTCGGCTGCTGGACCGGCGCCTGGGTCTGGGCCGGGGCCGACGGGGTCTCCGACGCGGTCTGGGTGGGCATCGCCGAGGCCGTGGAGGGCGCGCCCGAGGAGTCCACCTCGGTGCCGACCGGCTGCGGGGTCGGGAAGTCCATCTTCTTCTCGTTGGCCAGCGCGGCCTTCATGTACCGGGTGAAGATGTCGGTGGGGATGTCACCGCCGTGGATGGACTTCTGGCCGCCGGTGCCGTTGAGCGACTCCCGGTCGTGCTTGCTCGGGTCCTCGCGCCACATCGCGACGCTGGTGACCAGCTGCGGGGTGTAGCCGACCCACCAGGCCGACTTGTTCTCGTCGGTGGTACCGGTCTTGCCGGCCACCGGGCGGCCCAGGGCGTTGGTCTTCGAGCCGGTGCCGTTCTTGGCCACGTTCACCAGCACGTCGGTGACGTTGTCGGCGACGGCCGGTTCCAACGCCACCTTGACGTCCTTCTTGCCGAAGCCCGGGCGCTCCTTGCCGTCCACCTCGACCTTGGTGACCGAGTAGGGCTCGGCCTCCTTGCCGCTGGCCGCCAGGGTGCCGTAGCCGGTGGCCATCCGGATCGGGCTGATGGTGGAGGTGCCCAGCGGGAAGGTCGCGGTCTTCGGGTCGGCCAGGCTCTCCCGCTTGATGCCCATCTGCACGGCCATGTCGGCCACGGCGGGGCCGCCGACGTCCTGGTTGAGCTGGACGAAGGGGACGTTGTACGACCACTGCATGGCCTGCCGCAGCGAGACGTAGCCGCGCTTGCCGGCGTCCTCGTTCTTCTGCCGGTAGGGCTTGCCGTCGTCGCCGATCACCAGCGAGCCGTCCGGCTTGCGGATCTCGGACATGTCGTCGGCGAGGTAGCGGCTGTCGGCGTTGATCCGCTTCGGCTTGCCGTCACTGTCCTTCGCGGTCTGCACGCCGACCTGCATCGCGGTGGCGAGCACGAAGGGCTTGAAGGTCGAGCCGACCTGGACACCGCCGGCGTTGGCGTTGTTGTCGAAGTGGCCGTTCTCCACGCCGTCACCGCCGTAGATGGCGACCATCGCGCCGTCGCCGGGGCGCAGGCTCGCGGCGCCGAACTGGACGAAGGTGTCGTTGTTGGGGCGCTTCTGCGGGTCGAGGTTCTCGGCCTTGACGTCGTCGACGGCCTTCTTCAGGGCGTCGACCTTGTCCTTCTCGAAGGTGGTGTAGATCTTCAGGCCGCCCTTGTCGATCATCTGCTGGGTGATCGACTTGTCGGTGGTCATCACGTACTGGTTGGCGGTGTCGACCAGGTAGCTGATCTCACCGTTCATGTTGGAGCTGGCCTTCACCGGGATCGGTTCGGGGAAGGTGGTGCACTTCGCCCGCTCCTCCGCAGTGGCGTTGTGGGTGATCACCATCCGGTCCAGGATCCACTTCCAGCGCTCCACGGCCCGGTCGTGGTTGCCCGGCCTGGAGGGGTCGTAGTAGTTCGCGCCCTTCAGCAGTCCGGCGAGCATGGCGCTCTGGCAGAGGTTCAGGTCCTTGGCGTTGACTCCGTAGTACGCCTGGGCGGCGGCCTGGGCGCCGTTGGCGTTGCGGCCGAACCAGCTGGTGTTGAGGTAGCCCTTGAGGATGTCCTCCTTGCCCATCGTCTGGTTGATCTTCAGCGTGATGAAGAACTCCTTCAGCTTGCGGCTGATGGTCTGTTCCTGGCTGAGGTAGGCGTTCTTGACGTACTGCTGGGTGATCGTCGAGGCGCCCTGGGTCTCGCCGCCCTTCGCCATGTTGTAGACGGCGCGCAGCATGCCCTTGGGGTCGATGCCGCTGTCGGTGCGGAAGGTCTCGTTCTCGGCCGAGATGACGGCGTTCTGCAGGTTGGGGCTGATGTCGTTGAGCTCGACGATCTGGCGGTTGGTGTCGCCCTTGCGGGTCATCTCCGTGCCGTCGGCCCAGTAGTAGATGGTGTTCTGCTCCTTCACCAGGTCCTTGAGCTGCGGGACCGTGGTGGTCTGGTAGAGGTAGAACACGACGCCCACGCCGGTGGCGAAGAACAGCAGGAAGGCGCTCAGCCACTGCTTCCAGGACGGCAGCCAGCGCCGGATGCCGGTCTTGCCGAACCGCGGGTAGTCGATGAAGCGCTTCTTGCCGGGGCCGGCGGCGGCCGCGGCGGAAGCGGCGGCGGCACCGCGCCGGCCACCGCCCTTGCCCTTCTTCTGCGCGGCCTTGCGCATCTCGGCACGGCCCATCCGGGGCTGCTGGGCGGTCTCCCGGACACCGGGCTGGCGTCGGCGGGCGAGCCCGTCCGAGCCCAGCTCGTCGGGTCCGGGACCACCCCGACGACCTCCGCCTCCCGGGGGCTGCTGCCCGTCACCGCCCGGGTTGGGCGTCCTTCGCCGTCGCTCGCTCATGTTCTCAGCCGCTCCTCGCCAGGCCTTTTCGGCCTGAAGGCAGGGTTCCTGTCCGATGCCCGGACCGCCCTAACCCCGGAGGTTGGTCCTCGTGCACACGCGACAGCGTACGCAGCGCTGAAATACAACTAATCGGGCATCAGTCGCCAATAACCGCAAAACGGCGACAGATCATTACATGCCCGTTGCCAAGCCCACCCGCGCGTCGGCTTGTGATCACATTCACGCGTGCCCCCCTTGCCCGTTCCGGGGGTCGGGTTTACTGTTCTCGATATATCGAGCCGATACATCGAAGCGGTATACCGCCGGTGCAGCGGCCGCAGCGAAGGTCGAGAGGGAGGAGGACGACGGCAGTGGGCAGGCGCTCAGGAGTGCTGGAGTTCGCCGTTCTCGGTCTGCTCCATGACGCCCCGATGCACGGTTACGAGCTGCGCAAGCGGCTCAACATCCTGCTCGGCGCGCTGCGGGCGCTCTCCTACGGAACGCTCTACCCGTGCCTGAAGAGCCTCGTCGCCCAGGGTTTCCTGGTCGAGGACAACCCGGACGTCGAGTACGTCCCGGCCACCGCGCTCAACGGCAAGCGGTCGAAGATCGTCTACCGGCTCTCCCCCGAGGGCAAGCAGCGCTTCGAGGAGCTGCTCGCCGACTCCGGCCCGGACGCCTGGGAGGACGAGCGCTTCGGCGTCCACTTCGCCTTCTTCGGCCAGACCGACCGGGCCGTCCGGATGCGCGTCCTGGAGGGACGCCGCAGCCGGCTGGAGGAGCGGCTGGAGCGGATGCGCGGCTCGCTGGCCCGCGCCCGTGAGCGGTTCGACGACTACACCGTCGAACTCCAGCGGCACGGCCTGGAGTCGGTGGAACGCGAGGTCCGGTGGCTCAACGAGCTGATCGAGACCGAACGGGCCAACCGCACCGGGCGGACCGGGCCCGCCACCGGCGCGCCCGCCGGTAGCCCCGGTACCACCGCCGTACCCCACACGACTTCGGACGGCCGTGGCCAGGAGACCGGGTCGCGCGACCCGTCCGGGCCACCGTACGACCGCCCGGGGCGCTCCGCCCAGGAGCGCTGACACCGCGTCAGCCCCGTGCCGCGCGGCAGGAGTGGGCGCCTCGCGCCCGTACAAGCAGTCATTCGGAGAAGCAGGACGAGTGCCGTCGACCCCGACGGCCCTCATGAGATCACAGGGAGCAACCGGAATGGGTTCGGTTCGCGTAGCCATCGTGGGCGTGGGCAACTGCGCCGCGTCGCTGGTGCAGGGTGTCGAGTACTACAAGGACGCCGACCCGGCCGGCAAGGTCCCCGGGCTGATGCACGTCCAGTTCGGTGACTACCACGTCCGTGACGTGGAGTTCGTCGCCGCCTTCGACGTCGACGCCAAGAAGGTCGGCTTCGACCTGGCCGACGCCATCGGCAACAGCGAGAACAACACCATCAAGATCTGCGACGTCCCGCCGACCGGCGTGACCGTCCAGCGCGGCCACACCCTCGACGGCCTGGGCAAGTACTACCGGGAGACCATCGAGGAGTCGGACGAGGCCCCGGTCGACGTCGTCCAGGTCCTCAAGGACAAGCAGGTCGACGTCCTGGTCTGCTACCTGCCCGTCGGTTCCGAGGACGCGGCGAAGTTCTACGCCCAGTGCGCCATCGACGCCAAGGTCGCCTTCGTGAACGCCCTGCCGGTGTTCATCGCGGGCACCAAGGAGTGGGCGGACAAGTTCACCGAGGCCGGCGTGCCGATCGTCGGTGACGACATCAAGTCCCAGGTCGGCGCCACCATCACGCACCGCGTGATGGCCAAGCTGTTCGAGGACCGCGGTGTCATCCTCGAGCGCACCATGCAGCTGAACGTCGGCGGCAACATGGACTTCAAGAACATGCTCGAGCGCGAGCGCCTGGAGTCCAAGAAGATCTCCAAGACCCAGGCCGTCACCTCGCAGATCCGCGACCGCGAGCTGGGCGCCAAGAACGTCCACATCGGTCCCTCGGACTACGTGGCCTGGCTGGACGACCGCAAGTGGGCCTACGTCCGCCTCGAGGGCCGCGCGTTCGGCGACGTCCCGCTGAACCTGGAGTACAAGCTCGAGGTCTGGGACTCCCCGAACTCCGCCGGTGTCATCATCGACGCCGTGCGCGCCGCGAAGATCGCCAAGGACCGCGGCATCGGCGGCCCGATCCTGTCGGCCTCCTCGTACTTCATGAAGTCCCCGCCGGTGCAGTACTTCGACGACGAGGCCAAGGAGAACGTCGAGAAGTTCATCCGCGGCGAGGTCGAGCGCTGAGCGCAGCTCGGTTCGCGACTGTCGGACACCTTGCGCTGAGCGCAGCTCGGTTCGCGACTGTCGGACACCTTGCGCCGAGCTGACCGCTCATAACGCGACCGAAGGGCTCACGATCATCCGATCGTGAGCCCTTCACGTTTCCGCAGCGAATGTTTCACGTGAAACGGCGACCGGATCCATGGCACTCTGGGCGGGTGGCGATCACCGAGAACGGCAGCATCCACCAGTCCGCGCACCGCGCCACGCTCCTCGGTCTGCTCCGCGGCCGGGACTTCCGTCGGCTGCTCACCGCCCGGGTGCTCTCCCAGCTCTCGGACGGCGTCTTCCAGGTCTCGCTCGCCGCCTACGTGGTCTTCTCCCCCGAGAAGCAGTCCTCCCCCGCCGACATCGCCTCGGTGCTGGCCGTGATGCTGCTGCCGTTCTCGGTGATCGGCCCGTTCGCCGGGGTGCTGCTGGACCGCTGGCGCCGCCGCCAGGTGCTGTACTTCGGCAACCTGGCCCGCTTCGGACTGGGACTGGGCACCGGTGCCCTGCTCCTGGTCGAGGCTCCGACCTGGATGTTCTTCGCCTCGGCACTGCTGGTCACCGCGCTCAACCGGTTCATCCTGGCCGGCCTGTCCGCCGCCCTGCCCCGGGTGGTCGAGCAGGACACCCTGGTCACCGCCAACGCCCTCTCCCCCACCCTTGGAACGGTCGCCGCCGCCTCGGGCGGGGGCATCGGCTTCCTGCTGCACCAGGTGATGGCGCCCGGGCCGAAGGCGGACGCGGCGCTGGTCACCGTCGCCTCGCTGCTCTACCTGTCGGCCGCGCTGGCCGCCCGCAGGATGGACCGTGACCTGCTCGGCCCGGAGCGGCACGGCGACCACCCGGCACTCGGCCAGGCACTGAAGCGGGCCGCCGTCGAACTCGGCGCCGCCGTGCGCCACCTGGTGCGGGACCGCCGCCCCGCCGTGCACGCGCTGGCCGCCGTCACCGCGGCCCGGTTCTGCTACGGCGTGCTGATCGTGGTCGTGGTGATGCTCGCCCGGTACACCTTCAACGACCCGACCGACAGCGCCGCCGGACTGGCCACGCTCGGCCAGGCGGTCGGCCTGTCGGCCGCCGGGTTCTTCATCGCCGCGCTGGTCAGCCCCTGGTGCACCCGCCGGCTCGGTCTGGCCGGCTGGATGACGGCCTGCCTGCTCGCCCCGGTGGTCTTCGTCCCCGCGCTGGGTCTGTTCTTCGCCCCGATCCCCTGCCTGGCCGCCGCCCTGCTGCTCGGGGTGGTCACCCAGGGCACCAAGATCTGCGCCGACACCGTGGTGCAGGAGTCGGTCGAGGACGAGTTCCGCGGCCGGGTCTTCGCCATCTACGACGTGCTGTTCAACGTCGCCTTCGTGGCCGCCGCCCTGGTCACCGCACTGGTGCTGCCGCTGTCCGGCCGCTCGGTCACGGTGGTCGTCGGGGTGGCCGTGGTGTACGCGCTGACCGCGGTGCTCTACCTGCGGGCCGCCCGCCGGTCCGCACCGCTGCCCGGCGACGGCCACTGAAACCGTCCGGTACCGGAACCGCAACCACCGTGTCCCGATGTCCCTTGTGGACGCCGGACCGATTGCGTCCGACCGAGTCGCTAAGGTACGTAAACCTGTCGGAGCGACAGCACTCGGTCTCGGGGGACGAACTGATGAGCACACCGACCGGCCCGTACGGGCCGCCGCCACCCGCCACGCCCGGGTACGGTCCGCCCCCGCCCACGTACGGCGCCCCACCGCCCTACGGGCAGCAGCCGCCCGCCCCGCAGCCGTACCCGCAGAACCCGTACGCCCAGAACCCGTACGCCCAGGCGCCGCAGCCGCAGCAGCCGTACGCGCAGCAGCCGCCCGCCGGGCCGTACGGCTACCCGCAGCCCGCTCCGGTGGCCGCGCCGCCCCCGGCCAAGCGCACCGGGCGGTCCAAGCTGCGGATCGCCGGACTGGTCGGCGGCTGCGCCGTGCTCGCGGCCGGCTACTTCCTGAGCGGCCCGAGCGTCAGCAGCGCCAAGCCCGGTGACTGCGTCCGGGTGAGCGGCTCGCGCGATGTGGAAGTCGTCAACTGCACCGACTCCAAAGCCAATTACAAGGTGCTGTCGAAGTTCACCGGCACCACCGACGTGACCCGCTGCCGACAGACCCCGCAGACCACCAGTGCCGTATCGGGCAAGAGCGGACGCCGCTGGAACAAGACGCGGTACGTGCTCTGCCTCGGCCCGCTGACCCCCACCACCGGCGGCTACCCGCCGGTCAAGAAGTCCTGACCCCTTCCGCCACCATCCTGCTCCCGGGGGACCCCCTTGTCCGTTCCGCCTCCGCCCCAGACGCCCTACGGCCCGCCACCCGGTGACGGCAACCCGTACGCCGGCGGTCCGTACGGCGCACCGCCCCCGCCGGGGTACGGCTACCCGGGCCCCCCGCCCCCGGAGCAGCCCTACGGCGCCCAGCCGGCCGGCTACGGCTACCCTCCGCCTTACCCGATGGACGGGGAGCACTGCCGCTTCTGCGGCGGCTTCCCCGCCGTACGCGCGACCGTCCGCGGCCACCAGGGCCTGGTAGTCGCGTTCCGGATGCTGCGGATGCACGGACCGTTCTGCCACACCTGCGGAACGGCCACCGTGCGCGACATGTCCGCCCGGACGCTCGTCCAGGGCTGGTGGAGCTGGGTGTCACCGCTGCTGACCCTGATCACCCTGCTGATGAACCTCGGCGCCCACAACCGGATCAAGCGGCTGCCCCCGCCGGTGCCGGGCACCCACGGACCGCAGCTCGACCCGGGCGCCCCGCTGGGCAGCCGCCCGCACATGGCGATGCTGCTGGTGCCGCTCTCCCTGCTGACCACCGGGATCCTGGTCGTCACCGGCGTGATCGGCCCGAAGGGCGGCACCCCGGTCGCCTCGCCGACGTCGATCGACACGGTCACCTCATCGCCGTCACCGTCGCCGTCGCCCACCTTCGGCTACACCCCGCCGCCCCCGCTGCCGTCCTTCACCATGCCGTCCTTCACCATGCCGAGCATCACCCTGCCGCCGGTCTCCACCCCGACCGATCCGAGCGACGCGGTGGACGACGCCAAGGCCGGCGACTGCCTGCGCAACGACGGGACCAGCGCCGACCACCCGAAGATCACCGTGATGCCCTGCACCGACGCCAAGGCGCAGTACAAGGTGGTCTACAAGTACCCCGCCACCTCGGACGAGAAGGTCTGCCAGAAGCAGCCCAAGTCGGACAGCTCGTACACCCGCACCTACTCGAACTTCCCCGCGCTGGACTACGTGCTCTGCCTCAAGCACCTCAAGTGATCCCGCGCACGGACGAGGGGCGGCACCCGCATCGGGGCCGCCCCTCGCCGCGTCGTCGCCGCGTCGTGTCAGCCCTGCTGCTCGGCCCACCAGGCCCGCAGCGCCGCGACCGCCTGGTCGGGCTCCATCGGGCCGTGCTCCAGCCGCAGTTCGAGCATGTGCTTGTACGCCTTGCCGACCTGCGGGCCGGGCTTCAGTCCGAGCAGCTCCATGATCTGGTTGCCGTCCAGCGCCGGCCGGACGGCGTCCAGCTCCTCCTGCGCCTTCAGCTCGGAGATCCGCTGCTCCAGGCCGTCGTAGGTGCGCGACAGCGCGGCCGCCTTCTTCTTGTTGCGGGTGGTGCAGTCGGAGCGGGTCAGCTTGTGCAGGCGCTCCAGCAGCGGTCCGGCGTCGGTGACGTAGCGGCGCACCGCGGAGTCGGTCCACTCGCCGCCGCCGTAGCCGTGGAAGCGCAGGTGCAGCTCGACCAGGCGCGAGACGTCCTCGGTGAGCTCCTTGGAGTACTTGAGCTCGCGCATCCGCTTGCGGGTCATCTTGGCGCCGACCACCTCGTGGTGGTGGAAGGAGACCCGGCCGTCCGACTCGAAGCGGCGGGTGCGCGGCTTGCCGATGTCGTGCAGCAGCGCGGCCAGCCGCAGGGTGAGGTCCGGGCCGTCCTGCTCCAGGTCGATGGCCTGCTCCAGGACGGTCAGGGAGTGCTCGTAGACGTCCTTGTGCCGGTGGTGCTCGTCCCGCTCCAGCTTCAGCGCGGGCAGCTCCGGCAGCACGTGCCCGGCCAGGCCGGTGTCGACCAGCAGCCGCAGGCCCTTCACCGGGTGCTCGGCCAGCAGCAGCTTGTTCAGCTCGGCCTGCACCCGCTCGGCCGAGACGATGGTGATCCGCTCGGCCATCGCGGTCATCGCGGCGACCACCTCGGGCGCCAGGTCGAAGTCCAGCTGCGCGGCGAAGCGGGCGGCCCGCATCATCCGCAGCGGGTCGTCGGAGAAGGACTCCTCGGGGGTGGCGGGGGTGCGCAGCACCCGGGCCTCCAGGTCCTCCAGGCCGTGGTGCGGATCGACGAAGCCGCGGCCCGGCAGGTCGACGGCCATCGCGTTGACCGTGAAGTCCCGGCGGACGAGGTCCTGCTCGATGGTGTCGCCGTAGGTCACCTCGGGCTTGCGGGAGGTGCGGTCGTACGCCTCGGAGCGGTAGGTGGTGATCTCGATCAGGAAGGAGCCCTCGGGGGTGTCCTTGCGGGCGCCGACGGTGCCGAAGGCGATGCCGACGTCCCAGACCGCGTCCGCCCAGCCCTTGACCAGCTTGAGCACCTGCTGCGGGCGGGCGTCGGTGGTGAAGTCCAGGTCGTTGCCGAGCCTGCCGAGCAGCGCGTCCCGCACCGACCCGCCGACCAGGGCCAGCCGGTGACCGGCCGCGTGGAACCGGCGGGCGATCTCGTCGGCCACCGGCGAGACCCGCAGCAGCTCTTGCAGCCCCAGGGCCTGGGCCTCGCTCAGGCCTGGGACGACCTGGGTCGCGGTGCTGGAACGATCGGTGCGCGCGGTGGACTCATTGGCAGTGGACACGGCTCACAAGGGTACGTGCCCCGGAAGGTCAACCGCCCGCGCGTTTCGGGCGTCTCATCCCACAGCCCGCAACACTGCACGCCAGGCTGGATCGTTACCATGCCGGTGGACGGATCGCGGACACCGGAACCGGGGATGCGGTGTCGCGTGCCGCCGCCGTGCCGACGGGATCTCCCGCGGCAGCCGGGTGGCGTACAGCGTCGAGCGAAGAACATCGAGCGGGAACGTCCGGCACCAGCGCCGGGCGGACAGCATCAGCAGCGAGCGATCGAACAGAACGGCGAGGGCGAATCGAGTGAGTGAGCCGGCACGGCACTCGGGCCTGGGGGCGCACCGACGGCCCGGACGGGCCACGGGCCCCGACGGACGTCCCGCCGACGGAGGGAGCCCGGGCCGCCTCGCCCGCCGCTTCGCCGCCGCCTGCGCGGCCGCCCTGACCCTGTTCACCGCCGCCCCCGCGACGGCGCTGCCGACCGGCGGCGACATCCGCCCGGCCGCCGACGCCGCGGCCACCGCGGAGTACCCGGTGACGCTGACCATCGAGACGGTGACCCCGCAGCTGGCCGTCCCCAACGGCACCGTGTCCATCACCGGCCACGTCGCCAACGCGGGCAAGTCGGCCCTGAAGGGCGCCCACGCGGCGGTCCGCAAGCCGGTCTCCAGCAAGCCCCTGCAGCGGCGCAGCGAGCTCCAGGGCGTGGCCTCCCGCACCACGCCGAGGGGCGACGACGGCACCGAGCTGGACAGCCCGCAGTACGCGCTGCCGGAGCTGAAGCCGGGCCAGAGCCTGCCGTACACCCTGAGCGTCGCGGTGAGCGACCTCGGGCTGTCCGAGAGCGGCGTCTACGAGCTCGCGGTGGACGCCTGGGGCTCGACCGCCGACAACCCGCGCGACCGGGCCCTGGGCATCGCCCGGACCTTCCTGCCCTTCACCACGGGCGGCACCGACGCCCAGCCGACCAAGGTCACCACGCTCTGGCCGCTGGTGCACGCGCCGGTGCTGGCCGCGCAGACCGCCGCCGACAACGACCAGACTCTCCCGGTGCTGCGCGACGACAGCCTGGCCGCCGAGTTCGCACCGGGCGGCCGGCTGTACGAGCTGGTCGACACCGGCTCCAAGCTGCCCGGGCTGACCTGGGTGATCGACCCGGACCTGCTGGACGCCGCGTTCGCGATGACCGGCAAGTACCGGGTGCAGAAGCCGGGCAGCGAGGCGGCGGGCAAGCCCGCCAAGGAGGACAACACCGTCTCCCACGACGCCTCGCCAGCCGCCGAGGCCTGGCTGAACAAGCTGCGCGCGGCCGTCGCCAAGTCCGGCAACCAGGTCATCGCGCTGCCGTACGCCGACCCCGACCTCGCCTCGATCGCCCACAACGGCGCCGACCTGGCCGGCATGGGCACCGCCCTGGACAAGGCGGCCACCGCCGGCCGGCTGACCGTCGAGGGCCGACTCTCCGTGGACACCCGCTCCGACGTGGCCTGGCCGTACCAGGGCTACCTCGACCAGCAGATCGCCGGCATCGCCCGGCAGGCGGGCAGCAGCCTGGTGCTGGTCAACGGCGCGAGCATGCCCGAGCCGGACTCGATCAACTACACCCCGACCGCGGTCCGCCCGATCGGCAACGGGCAGAGCGCCGTCGTCGCCGACGACACGGTCTCCTCGCTCTTCCAGAAGGACCTGAGCGCCCCGAAGGACCAGACCGACACGACCCAGCGCTTCCTGGCCGAGACCTTCACGATCACCCACGAGCAGCCGCAGAACCAGCGCGGCCTGCTGGTCATGCCGCCGCGCGAGATGACCGCCGCCACCGCCAAGGTGCTGGCGGGCGCGCTGCAGACGGCGACCGACAAGTGGCTGACCCCGGTGAAGCTGGACGCGCTGGCCCAGTCCGCGCCGGACCCGAAGGCCAACACCGCCGTCCCGTCCTCCGCCGACTACCCGACCCAGGCCCGGGTCTCCGAGCTGCCGGCCGACGCCCTGAGCGGCACCGACACGATCCAGCAGAACCTGGACGTCCTGATGCGGGTGCTGACCCTGCCCCAGCGGGTGCGCGGCCCGTTCAGCGCCGCCATGGTCCGCTCGCTGTCCACCGAGTGGCGCCCCCAGACGCCGGCGGGGGAGAACTACCGCCGGGGCGTCGACAAGTACCTGACGGAGCTCACGAACGCCGTCCAGGTGCCGCCGAAGAAGGTGGTCACCCTGGCCGGGAACACCGGTCAGCTCCAGGTCAGCGTGCGCAACGACCTCACCCAGACGGTCACCAACCTGAAGCTGCAGCTCACCTCGTACCAGCCGAACCGGCTGTGGGTCGGCAAGCCGGAGGAGCTGGTCCTCCCCGCCTCGCAGAGCATCACCCTGCGCTTCAACGCCGAGGCCCGCAACAACGGCCCGGTCACCATGATCGCCCAGCTGTACACCACCGGCCCCGACTCCAAGCCGTACGGCGCCCCCCAGATGTTCAGGGTCGAGGTGACCTCGGTGACCAACGGGGTGCTGTACGTCTTCGCCGGCGCCGCCGTGCTGCTGGTGCTGGCCGCGCTGCGCTTCTTCCGCCAGCGCAAGCGGCGCGGCGGTCAGCCGCACGAGGACGGCGACCAGCCGGTCGGCGACGGCCCGGCGACGGACGGCCCGGACGGCGCCGCCGAGGCCGAGCCGGAGGGCCCGGAGGAGCCGGGGGCCGCCGTGCCGGACCGCGCCGAGGACCCGGCCGAGGACCCCGTCGAGGACGACTCCGCGGCCGACGGTCCCGCGCAGACACCGCGCGCCAGCAGCCCGGATGGCCGGGATCGGACCGCCGGTGATGAGAAGGTTGGTCCTTGATACCGCCGACACCCCGCAACGCCGGGCCGGCCTCCCCCACGACAGCGAAGAGGTGACATGACCGGGCGCAGCGAGGAGCGGCCGCCGGGCCGCGGTGAGAGCCGGCCGGGCGCCGAGTCGCCGTCCGGCGACTGGTACGTGGCCGACACCTACGCCCAGGACCCGTACGCGGCAGAGGCGTACGGGACCGCGCAGGACGGCCAGGACCCGTACGGAATGCAGGCCGGGCGGCCCGCCGCGGCGCCGCCGCCGGCCACCGCGTACGACGTGCCGCCGCAGCTCCCGCCGCAGGGCGGCGGCTACCCGACCCCGGTGCCGTCGACGCCGTTCTCGCCCCCGGTGCCGCCCGTGCAGCCCGGTTGGGACACTCCCTCCGCGCAGAGCGGCTGGCCGCAGCAGGCCGGTCCGGCCGCCGCGCAGTGGGGCGGCGTCGAGCAGCCGCAGCCCCAGTGGCAACCGGGTCCGGCGCACTCCGCCTGGGACAGCGAGACCACCGAGTACGTCGGGGTGGACGCGCTGTTCGGCGGCGGCCAGGCCGAGGCCACGGGCCCGCAGCCGGTGCCCCAGCCCTCCCCGGTGCAGCCCGTCCAGCCGGTGCAGCCGGTGCAGCCGGTCGCGCCGGTGCCCCCGGGCGCCCAGATGCCCCCGGGCGCCCGCGCGCCGTACCCGTCGGTCGGCGGCGGCTACCCAGGGCAGCCCCAGCACGGCGCCCCGGAGGGGCAGCGCCCCTTCGTGCCGCCGATCGAGTTCGACCCGCCGCTCTCCGAGGACGAGGCCACCATGCAGGTGGCCGCCGTCGCGGTGCCCCCGGCGGTCGAGCCGCGGGCGGACCTCGCCGAGGACCGGACCGCGGAACCCACGGCCGCGCCCGGGTCCGCTCCGGCGGCCGGCGGCGGCAAGGTCGCCAGCCTGCTGAACTCCAGCGCGATCATGGCGGCCGGCACCCTGGTCTCCCGCGGCACCGGCTTCCTGCGCACCATGGTGATCGCCGGCGCGATCGGCATCTCGGTCATGGGTGACTCGTACAACGCGGCGAACACCCTGCCGACCCTGCTGTACATCCTGATCGGCGGCGGCGCGCTGAACGCGGTCTTCGTGCCGCAGCTGGTGCGCAGCATGAAGAACGACGAGGACGGCGGCACCGCCTACGCCAGCCGGCTGCTCACCCTGGTGATGGTCGGGCTCGGCGCGGTGGTGGTCCTCACGGTGGCCGCGGCGCCGCTGCTGGTCCAGGTCATCTCGCACGAGATGATGACCGACCCGTCCCGCGCGGACACCACGGTGGCACTGGCCAGGTACTGCCTGCCGACCATCTTCTTCATGGGCATCCACGTGGTGATGGGCCAGATCCTCAACGCCCGCGGCCGGTTCGGCGCGATGATGTGGACCCCGGTCCTCAACAACATCGTGGTGATCTTCACCTTCGGCGCGTACATCTGGGTCTACGGCGGCTACGGCACCACCGGGGTCTCCCCCGGGACCATCAGCCCCGAGGGCATCCGGTTGCTCGGCCTCGGCACCCTGATCGGCCTCGCGGTCCAGTCGCTGGCGATGATCCCGTACCTGCGGGCGGCCGACTTCCGCTTCAGGCCGCGCTTCGACTGGCGCGGCCACGGCCTGGGCAAGGCCGCCCGGCTGGCCAAGTGGACCTTCTTCTTCGTGCTCGCCAACCAGGCCGGCTACCTGGTCATCACCCAGCTGGCCACGGCGGCCGGCAACGCCGCCGAGAAGACCGGCCACCAGGGCGTCGGCCTCTCGGCCTTCTCCAACGCCCTGCTGATCTGGCAGCTCCCGCAGGCCGTCATCACCGTCTCGATCATGAGCGCGGTGCTTCCCCGGCTCTCCCGGGCGGCAGCCGACGAGGACGCCGGAGCCGTCCGCGACGACCTGTCGTACGGGCTGCGCACCACCGCGGTGGCGGTCGTCCCGGCGGCCTTCCTGTTCCTGGCTCTCGGCCCGGCGATCGGCCGCTCGATCTACGCGGTCGGCGGCGGCAGCACGGCGCTGGACAACGCGACCAACCTCGGTCTGATGCTCTCGGCCTTCGCGCTCGGGCTGATCCCGTATTCGGCCCAGTACGTGATGCTGCGCGGCTTCTACGCCTACGAGGACACCCGGACGCCGTTCTCCAACACCGTCTGGGTGGCGGCCTGCCAGGCCGGCTTCTCGCTGATCTGCTGGGTCGCGCTGCCCTCCCAGTGGGTCGTGACCGGGATGGCCTTCGGATACGGCCTCGCGTACGCCGTCGGAGTGACGGTCGCGCTGCCCAAGTTGAAGAAGCGGATCGGCGGGCTGGACACCAAGCGGATCGGCAAGACCTACAGCCGGCTGGCCACCGCCTGCGTCCCGGCGGCGCTGGTCGGGCTCGGCGTCAGCCTGGCGGTCCAGCAGGTGCTCGCGGGCTGGGCGGGCAGCGTGCTGTCGGTGGTCCTGGCCGGCGCACTCCAGATGCTGGTGTTCGTGTTCATCGCGAAGCGCCTGCGGATCGAGGAGCTGAACGCCATGCTGGGCATGGTCCGCGGCCGGCTGGGCCGCTGACCGACCGGCCAACCGCCCGGACGGGCGGGCGCCCTGACCGGGCGTCAACCTCGGAGACCACCGCCTCCGCCCGTCCGGCCGGTTTCCGGGCCGCCCCCGCTGCCGGGAACGCCCGAGCCGCGACGTGGCGGCCCGGTGTCCGATCTGCACGACATCTCTCCACCCGTGGGCAACCGAGCGGACGTCTCAGCGGTCGTACCCGGTGGAGAAGAGTGGGCACAATTGTCCTGGAGCACCGGGCGGCCTATCCGCGCGCTCCAGCGACTCTCTCGGCCGGGGCGACACAAGGGGAGGCAGGACCACGGTGGCTGATGGCACCAAGGCGGTCGTCGACACGTCAGCAGCTGACGCGGCGGCGGACGAGGCCGCGCTGGCTGCGGCGATCGACGAGCTCGGGGGCGGGAAGACCGCCCCGGCGGGCACCGCCGACGCCCCCTCCGCGGACACCCCGACGGCCGGCACCACGGCCGACACCACGGCCGGCTCCACGGCGACCTCCGAAACCGGCTCCACGGCCCGCTCCGAAACCGGCTCCACCGCCGGCTCCGAGGACGGTTCCGAGGCCACCGCCGAAGCCGGTCCCGAGTCCGGGCCCGAGGCCGGGTCCACGGCCCGCGACGAGGACGCTCCCGCCGACGACGACCGGGACGCCGAGCCGGCCCGGGAGGCCTCCGTCAGCGAGGAGACCTCGGAGATCACCGCCCCGCTCTCGGTCCACGAGATCGCCGCCGAACTGGCGGCCGGCACCCCGCGGAAGAAGCCCGCCCCCGCGCCCGAGCCCGCCTCCGACAAGCGCCGCCCGACCGACCCCCAGCCCACGGTCGACCCGCGCGACACCGCCACTCTCCCGCGCACCCTCCCCGCGCCGATGCGGCACAGCGGCGACAAGATCGGCAACCGCTACCTGCTGGAAGAGTGCATCTCCCAGACCGAGACCTTCAGCAGCTGGCGCGCCGTCGACGAGAAGCTGCGCCGGGCCGTCGGCGTCCACCTGATGGCCTCCGGCCACCAGCGCGCCCGCAAGGTGCTGGCCGCCGCCAAGTCCGCCGCCCTGCTGGGCGACCCGCGCTTCGTCCAGGTGCTGGACGCCGTCCAGGAGGGCGAGCTGGTCTTCGTCGTGCGGGAGTGGCTGCCGCACGCCTCCGACCTCGCCAAGCTGCTCGCGAACGGGCCGATGGAGCCGCACGAGGCGTACCAGATGGTCCGCCAGGTCGCCGACGCCGTCGCCGCCGCCCACCGCCGCGGCCAGGCCCACCTGCGGCTCACCCCGCGCTGCGTGCTGCGCACCGACAGCGGCCAGTACCGGATCAACGGCATCGCGGTGGACGCCGCCCTGCGCGGACTGCCCCCGGAGGACTCCACCGAGGACGCCCAGCGCACCGACACCCGGGCGATCGGCGCCCTGCTGTTCGCCGCGCTCACCCACCGCTGGCCGTACCCCGAGGACCGTTACGACCTCAAGGGGCTGCCCAGGGGCCTGCAGAACGCCGCGCCGGACCAGGTCCGGGCGGGCGTCCACAAGGGCCTGTCCGAACTCGCGGCGCGCGCCCTGTTCGACCACCCGCCGCACCACGCCGAGCCGATCACCACCCCGGAGGAGCTGGTCCGGGCGATCGCGCAGATGCCCCGGATCCGCCAGCCCGAGCCCGAGCTGCCGGCCTACCCGGCCCCGCCCCGGCACAACACCCACGCCCTGCCGACCGCGCCCAACCCCACCCGGGTCGCCGACACGACGGTCGCCCCGCTGCCGGCCTCCTCCCGGCCGACCGCCGCCCGGCGCACCAAGCGCCGGCTGCGCCGGGTGGTCAAGGCCACCGCCTGGACGGTCGCGCTCGGCGCGATCGGCGTCGCCTCCTGGCAGTTCGTCGGCAGCCTGCGCAACGCCGGCCAGGCCGTCGCCACCCCCCAGCCCTCGATCAGCAGCGCCGCACCGAGCCCGCACGGGACGACGACGCACGCACGGGTTCCGATCGCCATCAAGGACGCCCAGGTGTACAACCCGGAGGGCGACGGGGCCCAGGGCAGGGACACCCTCGGCAAGGCCTTCGACGGAGACCCCAACACCTCCTGGAACACCGGCTGGTTCCGCGACCAGCTCGGCCCCAAGCTGCCCTCCCTCCAGTCGGGCATCGGCCTGCTGGTCGACCTCGGCTCGCAGCAGTCGGTCTCCTCGGTGAACGTGCAGTTCCTCGGCGGGGAGCAAGCCGCGGAGTTGCGGGTCCCCACCGCCGGCGCCGCGACCAATCCCGCGGGGGCCAAGCTGGACGCCTTCACCGTCGTCGGCAAGAAGAGCGGCCCCGACGCCGAGTACACCCTCGACTCACCGATCACCACGCGTTACCTCTTGATCTGGCTGACCGCTCTGGCCAAGGATGACGACGGCAACTACCGCGGCCACGTCGCCGAGGTGAAGGTCTCCGGCTGACCGCACGGTCCGCGGACCGGAACGACTTCGAGGAGTCCGAGGGGTGACGGTGGCGGACGACGACGCGACGCTGCTCGCCCGGCACGTCGCCGGTGACCAGCAGGCCTTCGGACTGCTGGTGAACCGCCACCGCGACCGGCTCTGGGCGGTCGCCCTGCGCACCCTGGGGGACCGCGAGGAGGCCGCGGACGCCCTCCAGGACGCCCTGGTCTCCGCCTTCCGCGCCGCCCCCGGCTTCCAGGGCCGCTCGGCGGTCACCACCTGGCTCCACCGGATCGTGGTCAACGCCTGCCTGGACCGCGCCCGGCGCAGCGCCACCCGGCGCACCACCCCGCTGGGCGACGACCCGCAGCGGCTGGACAACCTGGTCGGCACCGCCGAGCCGGCCGACTCCCCGGTGGTCCGCGCCGAGGTGCACCGCGAGCTGACCGCGGCCCTCGCCGAGCTGCCCGTCGAACAGCGGGCCGCGCTGGTCCTGGTCGACATGCAGGGCTACCCCGTCGCCGAGGCCGCCGAGCTGCTGGGCGTCCCGGTGGGCACGGTGAAGAGCCGCTGCGCGCGGGGCCGGGCCCGACTGCTGCCGCTGGTCCGACACCTGCGCGAAACGGACGGCGGAGCGCGCGGCGGGCCGGATGTTTCACGTGAAACGCCGGGGCGCGGAACGCCGGAACGCCGGGTCTCCGGCTCACCCGGCGCGGCCCCGCCGCCACGCCACGACGCCGCCCGGGGGAACCCGACCGGCCCCCGCACCGTCACAGGGACAGGCCCGAGCACCGGCCGCACGATGCTGGAAGGAGATGCGAGCACGCGATGACCGCCCCCCTCTCCTCCCCCGAGCCCGGCGCCCACCCCTCCGTCGACGAACTCGCCGACCTCGCCGAGGGCCTGGTCGAGTCCGCCGAGGCCGCCCGCGCGCTGCACCGGCACCTGGACGGCTGCACGGAGTGCCGCGCGACCGCCGACGCCCTGACCGAGGTGCGGGCGCTGCTCGGCGCCGACGAGCCCGAGCCGATGCCCGCCGACGTCGCCGCCCGGCTGGACGCCGCCCTCGCCGAAGCGGCCCGCACCGACCACCACTCCGCGGCCGGGACGGCGCAGCACCCGCAGGCGAGCCCCCGGCAGGCCCCCGCCACCGGCCCACGGACGGACGCCCCCGCCGCACCCGTACGGGCCGCTCCGGCGCCCTCCGCGCCCCCGTCCCGCCCCGCCTCCCCCTCCGGCCCCGTCTCCTCCTCCGGCCCCGGTCCGTCCGGGCCCGGCCGGCCCCGGCCCCGCCGCCGACGGTTCGCCGTGCTGCTCGGCGCGGCCGCCGCGCTGGCCGCCTTCGGCCTCGGCGGCGCCCTGCTGCTGGACCACTCGGAGCACTCCGGTTCCTCGGCCGCATCTGCCGCATCGGCCGCCTCGGTCGGCGTCCCCGGCGACCAGAGCGCCCGCACCCCGCACTTGGCGGGCCCGGGCACCGTCTACCGGGAGGACCAACTAGCCGCGCAGGTCCAGCAGTTGCTGGACCGGTCCGGCACCGATCCCGGTCTGCGCGCCACCGGGCCTGCCAGGTCCGGCGCCGCCCCCGCCGAGGGCGTCCGGCCGGAGCTCTCCGGTCCGGCCTCGCCGACCGTTCCCGCCTCCCCCGCCTCCTGCCAGGCCCCAGCCCCCGGCACCCCGCTGGTCACCGACCGGGGCAGCTACCAGGGTTCCCCGGTCGAGGTCCTGGTCTACCCGGCGCCCGGCCGGCCCGGGTTCGTGGACGTCTACCTGCGGTCCCCCGACTGCGGGCCGGTCGTGCTGCACCGGACCGTCCCCGGCCACTGAGCGACCGTTCCCAGCCACCGGCAAGCCGTTCCCATGCGATCGACGACCAGGACGCCACGCCGCTTCCGGAGTTCGGGCGCCTGGTACTGATCCGCCTGGGAATGCGAGAGACTGGTCAGTCGTTGTCCCGGGCGGCGGAGCAGGACCGCCCTCCCCGCAGCAAACGCGGGTCGCGATGCGAACCAGGAGAAGCAGTGAGCGACGTCCGTAACGTGATCATCATCGGTTCCGGCCCGGCCGGGTACACGGCTGCGCTCTACACGGCCCGTGCCTCCCTCAAGCCGCTGGTCTTCGAGGGGGCCGTCACCGCCGGTGGTGCGCTGATGAACACCACCGAGGTCGAGAACTTCCCGGGCTTCCGGGACGGCATCATGGGCCCCGAGCTGATGGACAACATGCGGGCGCAGGCCGAGCGCTTCGGCGCCGAGCTGATCCCGGACGACATCGTCGCGGTCGACCTCACCGGTGACATCAAGACCGTCACCGACTCCGAGGGCAACGTGCACAAGGCCCGCGCCGTGATCGTCACCACCGGCTCCCAGCACCGCAAGCTGGGCCTGCCGAACGAGGACAAGCTCTCCGGCCGCGGCGTCTCCTGGTGCGCGACCTGCGACGGCTTCTTCTTCCGCGACCAGGACATCGCGGTGGTCGGCGGCGGCGACACGGCCCTGGAGGAGGCGACCTTCCTCTCCCGCTTCGCCAGGAGCGTCACGATCATCCACCGCCGTGACACCCTCCGCGCCTCCAAGGCGATGCAGGAGCGCGCCTTCGCCGACCCGAAGATCCGCTTCGAGTGGGACAGCGCGGTCGAGGCCATCCACGGCGACCCGAAGCTGACCGGCGTCACCCTGCGCGACACCACCACCGGCGAGACCCGCGAGCTGGCGGTCACCGGCCTGTTCATCGCGATCGGCCACGACCCGCGCACCGACCTGTTCAAGGGCCAGCTGGAGCTCGACGCCGAGGGCTACCTGAAGGTCGACGCCCCCTCGACCCGGACCAACGTGGAGGGCGTCTTCGGCGCCGGCGACGTCGTGGACCACACCTACCGTCAGGCCATCACCGCCTCCGGCACCGGTTGCTCCGCCGCGCTGGACGCCGAGCGCTACCTGGCCGCGCTGGACGACGCGGAGAACAAGGCCGCCGCCGCCGTCGCGGTCTGACCCCCAAGCCGAACGAACCCCGCGGGGGTGTTCCACGTGAAACACCCCCGCCCCGGCCAGGCAGAAACAGAACGGGCCCGCCCGTTGTTCACCTGGCAGCAGCCCCCTCCGTCCTAACCCGAGGAGTTCCCGTGGCCGGCGCCACCACCACCGTCACCGACGCGACGTTCAAGTCCGACGTCCTGGAGAGCGACAAGCCCGTACTGGTCGACTTCTGGGCCACCTGGTGCGGCCCGTGCCGCCAGGTCGCCCCGATCCTGGAGGAGATCGCGGCCGAGCAGGGCGACAAGCTGACCGTTGCCAAGCTCGACGTGGACGCCAACCAGGTGACCGCCGCCGAGTACAACGTCATCTCGATCCCGACCCTGATCCTCTACAAGGGCGGCCAGCCGGTGAAGCAGATCACCGGTGCCCGTCCGAAGGCCGCGCTGCTGCGCGAGCTGGACGGCCTGATCTAGGTCCACCGGTCACCGGTCGAACGGCGGCGGGGGGGCCCCCGGGGGGGGGCCCCCCGCCGCCGTCTTCGCAGCACCGCTCAGAACGGCCGCAGCGCCGGTTCCTTTCGCCCGCCGCCGAGCAGCCGCTCCAGCGCCCCCTCCACGTCCCCGCGCCAGAAGAGCGTGGTCCGGGCCTCCAGCCGCAGCCTGGGGTAGCGCGGGTGCGGCCGTACGGTCTTGAAGCCGACCGCGAGCAGGTGGTCCGCCGGCAGCACGCAGCTGGTCGGCACCCGGCCCGCCGAGCCGAAGGCCTCGATCGCCCGCACCCCGCGCCCCAGCAGGTCCTTGGCGACGGTCTGCACCAGCACCCGGCCCAGCCCCTGCCGCTGGTAGCCCGGGAGCACCCGGCTGACCATCAGCTGAACGGCGTCCGGCGAGACCGGACTGGTCGGGAAGGACTGGGAGCGGGGCACGTACGCGGGCGGGGCGTAGAGCACGAAACCGGCGGGCCGGTCGTCCACGTAGACGATCCGGCCGCAGGACCCCCACTCCAGCAGCACCGCGGAGATCCACCCCTCCTTCTCCAGCTCCGGCTTCCCCGACTCCACCGCTTCCTTGGCGCTGACCGGGTCCAGCTCCCAGAACACGCAGGAGCGGCAGCCCGTCGGCAGGTCCGCGAGGTTGTCCAGCGTCAGCGGAGCGATCCGGCGTCCCATGGCCCGCACCTCCTCCTCCCTCTCAGGGTCGAGCATTCCCCCGCGAACGCCGATGGGTGCATGTTTCACGTGAAACAGCGCTCACGTGGCACATGCACCCATCGGGTCGTCGCCCTCGGTCCGGACGGTCGGCTCAGCCCTGCGACAGCCGCAGACCGTCCTCGCCGGGGGCCATGCTGTCCAGGATCCGGTTGAGGTCCTCCACCGAACCGAACTCCAGCACCACCTTGCCCTTGCCCAGCTTGCCGCCGCGCTGCGACACCTCCACCTTGACCCGGGTGTCGAAGCGGTCCGACAGCCGGCTCGCCAGGTCGTTGAAGGCCGGGGAGATGATCTTGCCCGCCTTCGGCGTCTGGCGCGAGGGCTTCTCCGGCTCCTGGAGCATCACCCGGACGATCTCCTCGGTGGTCCGCACCGAGAGGCCCTCCGCGGGGATCCGCCTGGCCACCTCCTCCTGCCGCGAGCTGTCCGGCAGTGCCAGCAGCGCCCGGGCGTGGCCGGCCGTCAGTACTCCGGCGGCGACCCGCTTCTGGACGGCCGGCGAGAGGTTCAACAGCCGCAGGGTGTTGGAGACGTGCGCGCGCGAGCGGCCGATCCGGTCGGCCAGCTCCTCGTGGGTGCAGGAGAAGTCCCGCAGCAGCTGGTCGTAGGCGGCCGCCTCCTCCAGCGGGTTCAGCTCGGCCCGGTGGAGGTTCTCCAGGAGGGCGTCCAGCAGCAGCTTGTCGTCCTCGGTGGCCCGGACGATCGCCGGGATCCGCTCCAGACCCGCCTCACGGGAGGCCCGCCAGCGGCGCTCGCCCATGATCAGCTCGTAGCGCCCGGCCTCGATCTGGCGCACCACGATCGGCTGGAGCAGGCCCACCTCCTTGATGGAGGCGACCAGCTCGGCCAGCTTGTCCTCGTCGAACACCTCACGCGGCTGACGCGGGTTGGGGGTGATCGCCTCCAGCGGCAGCTCGGCGAAGGAGGCGCCGGGGACCGGCGCCGGCTGCTCCGGCCGCCGCCCGACGGCCGCCCGGGCCGCCACCGTGGCGCGACCGCCCGGCAGCACCGGCATCGAGGCCGGCGACGTCGCGCCGGTCGTCACCGCCGGGGTCGGCGCGGGCGTGGCCGCGACGGGCTGCGCCACCTCGCCGTCCGACGGCACGGCCGGGCCGATCAGCGCCCCAAGCCCTCGTCCCAGACCCCTGCGACCACTCACTGATGACCCTCCGTCGTACCGTGCTGTGCCACCGGGGCGCCGTGCCCCGTACCGCTGTCGCCCCGCTGCTGACCCACCAGCGGGCCGCCCTGCCCGACCGCGCGGAGCGCGAGTTCGCGGGCGGCCTCCAAGTACGACAGCGCCCCGGTCGAGCCCGGGTCGTAGGTCAGCACCGTCTGCCCGTAGCTGGGCGCCTCCGAGATGCGGACCGAGCGCGGGATGGCCGTGCTGAGCACCTCGTTCCGGAAGTGGGTCCGGACCTCCTCGGCGACCTGGGCGGCCAGCCTGGTCCGGGCGTCGTACATGGTGAGCAGGATGGTCGAGACGTGCAGCGTGGGGTTGAGGTGCGCGCGCACCAGCTCGACGTTGCGCAGCAGCTGGCCGAGGCCCTCCAGCGCGTAGTACTCGCACTGGATCGGGATCAGCACTTCCTGACCGGCCACCAGGGCGTTGACCGTCAGCAGGCCCAGCGAGGGCGGACAGTCGATCAGGACGTAGTCCAGCGGCTGCTCGTAGGCGGCGATGGCGCGTTGCAGCCGGCTCTCCCGGGCCACCAGCGAGACCAGCTCGATCTCGGCACCGGCAAGGTCGATGGTGGCGGGGACGCAGAACAGTCCCTCGACGTCCACGACCGGTTGGACCACGTCGGCCATGGGCTTGCCCTCGACCAGGACGTCGTAGATGGACGGCACGTCGGCGTGGTGGTCGATGCCGAGGGCGGTGGAGGCGTTGCCCTGCGGGTCGAGGTCGACCACCAGGACGCGCAGCCCGTGCATGGCCAGCGAGGCGGCCATGTTCACGGTGGTGGTGGTCTTGCCCACCCCGCCCTTCTGGTTGGCGACCACGATCACCCGGGTGGCGGCGGGCCGGGGCAGCCCCTCCCCCGCTCGGCCGATCGCCTGGACCGCAGCCTGGGCAGCCCGTGCGATGGGCGTGTCATCGATCTGGTCGATGGTCTCCGAGTCCTGCATGGAGCTCAGTGTTTCACGTGAAACCGGAGCGGCAACAGTCGCCGCCCGGAAGAGGCCGAGCCCGCGGCGGGGCCGCCAGTCGAAGCTGTCGGAGAGCAAGGAGCGACGTTTCACGTGAAACACCATGCCCGCTATGTCGGAAATCTGACGTTGCGACACTCCGATGTCCGGATGTCGGCCCGCCCGTCACCCGAACGACGACGGGCGGACGGTTCCCCTTCCGAGGAGGACCGTCCGCCCGCTGTCACGGCTGTTCGGGGATCAGCGGCCGCGGCGCCGACCGCCCCGGCCGGTGGTGCCGTTCTTGGCGCCCGCGTTGCGACCGGCCCGGGCCACCTTGGCCCGCCGGGTCGCGGCCTTCACACCGCCGGGGCTCTCCCCCGCCTTGACCTGGACCACCCGGGTCGAGGTCTCCAGAGTGCCCTCGCCGACCGAGATCACGCTCCACTCGACGGCGCCCAGCTTGGCCAGTCCGGCGCGCGAGTCGGCCAGCTCCTGCTCGGCGCTGTCGCCCTTGAGCGCCAGCATCTGCCCGTGCGGGCGCAGCAGCGGCATGCCCCAGCCGGCCAGCCGGTCCAGCGGCGCCACCGCCCGGGCGGTCACCACGTCCACCGCGAGCTTGCCGACCATCTCCTCGGCGCGGCCGCGCAGCACCGTGACGTTCTCCAGCGACAGCTCCCGGACGACCTCCTCCAGGAAGGTGGTCCGGCGCAGCAGCGGCTCCAACAGGGTCACCGAGACGTCCGGCCGGGCCAGGGCCACCGGGATGCCGGGCAGGCCCGCGCCGGAACCGACGTCGCACAGGGTGGAGCCGGAGGGCAGCAGCTCGGCCAGCACCGCGCAGTTGAGCACGTGGCGGTCCCACAGCCGGGGCACCTCACGGGGTCCGATCAGCCCGCGCCGGACACCGGCGGTCGCCAGCAGCTCGGTGTAGCGGACGGCGGCGTCGAAGCGGTCGCCGAAGACCTCCCGGGCGGCGGCCGGCGCCTCGGCCAGCACGTCCAGTTCCGGTGCCTCGGACGTCTCGGCCGCCTCGGCGGCCCGCCCCTCGGTGTCAGGGTTCACGTCCGCCCCCGGACGGCCGGTGGCCGCGCTCTCCGTGTCCATCTCGACCTCTCCGATCTCCGGATCCACCGACCCGCTCAACGCACTGTTTCACGTGAAACATCCCAGAAGGGACGACGACCCCGCCCGCACGAGGCGGACGGGGTCGCTTCCGGTAAGGCTCACCGGTCGCCGCGGCGACCGGTCATCGATCCGCCGGCCTCAGACCGGCAGCACGACCACGCACCGCTGGGGCTCTTCGCCCTCCGACTCGCTGCGCAGACCGGCGGCTGCGACCGCGTCGTGGACGACCTTGCGCTCGAACGGCGTCATCGGCCGCAGCTTGACCTGCTCGCCGGTGCTCTTGGCCTGCTCGGCGGCCTGGGCGCCCAGCGCGGCCAGCTCCTCGCGCTTGCGGGCCCGGAAGCCGGCAATGTCCAGCATGAGGCGGCTGCGCTCACCGGTCTCCCGGTGGACAGCCAACCGGGTCAGCTCTTGCAGGGCCTCCAGCACCTCGCCGTCCTGGCCGACCAGTCGCTGCAGCGCACGGTCGTTGCCGTCGCTGACGATGGAGACCAGGGCGCGGTCGCCCTCGACGTCCATGTCGATGTCACCGTCGAGGTCCGCGATGTCGAGCAGACCCTCCAGGTAGTCGGCCGCGATGTCACCCTCCTGCTCCAGGCGGGTGACGAGGTTCTCGTCGGCGCCGGCAGCGGCCTCGGTCTCGACGGCGGAGGTGGTGCCTTCCGTCACTGATGGACTCCTTCGGAGATGGGCCCGGCTGGCGGGCGGGGAACGAAGCTCTTCGCAGCTGCCACAACGAGGCCAGGGGCCGGTCAGGACTTCTTCTTCGGCCGCTGGCCGCCGCGCTTGGGCTGCTGCCGGGTGCCCTGCTTGGTGCCGCCGGGCTTGGCCGCGGTCGGCTTGGTGGCCGCCGGCTTGGCGCCGGAGTCGGCCGCGACGGCCTCCTCGGAGGGCTGCTCGACCGTGGTGTCCTCGCTCGGCTCAGCCGCCTGGGTGGCACCGCCGTGCTGGCGCTGGGCCTTGGTCTGGCGACGGGGCTGCTGGCGGCTCGCCCGGACCGACTCCTCGACCACGGCGGAGGCGGAGGCCGCCTCGGCGATGGCTGTCTTGGACGGGGGCAGCATGCCCCAGAGCGCGCCCTTGATCTCCGTGCCGTCCGCGCGCAGGCGCCCGGCCTTCTTCAGGCGCACCTGGCGCTCCTGGAAGGCCTTGCTGCCCGGGGTCGGGTTGTTGTGGATGACGACCAGCTGCTGGCCCATCGACCAGACGTTGGTGGTCAGCCAGTAGACCAGGACACCGACCGGGAAGTTGATGCCCATCACGGCGAACATGACGGGGAAGACGTACATCAGCATCTTCTGCTGCTGCATGAACGGCGTCTTCACCGTGAGGTCGACGTTCTTGGTCATCAGCTGGCGCTGGGTGACGAACTGCGACAGCGACATCATGATGATCATCACGGCGGTGACGATCTTGACGCTGGTCTCGGGGCTGCTGACGAAGGTTGCGGAGAGCGGGGCACCGAAGATGTGCGCCTTGCCGGCGCTCACCAGCAGCGAGCCGTGGATCACGCCGATGTCGTGGCCCTTGGCGACGTTGGACAGCACGCCGTAGAGGGCGGTGAAGAACGGCGCCTGAACGATGATGGGAAGGCAGCTGGAGAACGGGTTGGTACCCGCATCCTTGTACAGCTTCATCATCTCTTCGGACTGGCGCTGCCGATCGTTCTTGTAGCGCTCCTGGATGGCCTTCATCTTCGGCTGGATCGCCTGCATGGCCCGGGTCGCCTTGATCTGCTTCACGAAGAGCGGGATCAGGCAGATCCGGATGACGACCACCATCGAGGCGATGGCCAGACCCCAGGCCCAGCCGCCGTCCGGATTGAAGACGTGGCTGTACAGCGAGTGGAACTGGACGATGATCCAGGACACCGCCGTGTAGAGGGGACTCAGAAAACCGAAGGTCACCGGTCAGACTCCTTGGACATCGGGCTTCGCCACCGGCTCCGGCTCGGCGGTCCCGCTCTTGGGGCTCAGCAGATCGCGCAGCCGGCGGTGCCACACCGGGTGCTTGCGGGGCGGAACGTGGTCCACCCCACCGGGCGACCAGGGGTTGCAGCGCAGGATGCGCCAGACGGTCAGCCCGCCGCCCTTGACCGCCCCGTGCACCTTCACGGCCTCGTAGCCGTAGTGCGAACAGGAGGGGTAGTAACGGCAGACCGGACCGAGCAGTGGGCTGATGGTCCACTGGTAGACCCTGATCAGACCCATCAGCAGGTACTTCATCGCCCTGCTCCCGTCGGCGCCGTTGCGGCGGGCTCGGCCCTCAGCAACCGCTTGAGCGCCGCGTCCAGGTCACGTTCGAGGTCCTGGTACGAGGCGGTCGCGGCCTGGGGCAGCGCACGCACCACTATCAGGCTACCGGCGGGCAGCCCGGACAGACGATCACGGACGAGATGGCGCAACCGGCGCTTGACCAGATTGCGAACGACCGCCGGGCCAACGGCCTTGCTCACGACGAAACCCGCACGCGCCGAAGGAGTCCCCTCGGCGACGTGCGGGCGGGAGTCGCTGGTCCGGTCGGTCTGCCCCTGCGGGTCACCGTCTCTGCTGAGATGGACGACCAGAAGGGGCCGGCCGGCCCGGCGACCGCGTTTCACCGCGGTCGCGAAGTCCTGGCGCCGCCGCAGCCGATTCTCGGAGGGCAGCACAACAGACTCTGGCGTGGATCAGGCGGACAGGCTGGCGCGGCCCTTGCCACGGCGGGCAGCCAGAATGGCGCGGCCGGCGCGGGTACGCATACGCAGCCGGAAGCCGTGGGTCTTCGCGCGACGACGGTTGTTCGGCTGGAAGGTGCGCTTGCTCACTCGGGGGCTCCTGAGGTGAATCGTAGGATGACGGGGGGTCGCTTGGCCGTCACCGTGCGTCCGCGTGATCTCCCCTGATTCGGAAATCCGGCCCATCGCCCCAGTTCGGCTGGGGTCTGAGGCAATCCACGGCGCCCGTGCTGCGCGCCTTATGGAGCGGGTGGACCCGCGGACATGCGGCAGCGGCCATCGACAACTCGACCTGGTTACGGTACGCGGGACGGGGCTCGAGGGTCAAACCAGCCGCCCAGAGCCCGTTTACCCACAGCCTGTGGACAACGACTTGATCCGTCCCTGTTCGCTGACTACCGTTGCAGGACTTGTCTGGTTTGTTCTTGGAAAGCGTGCACCAGTGGCTGATGTCAACAGCGACCTCGTCCCGGTCTGGGCGAGAGTCGTCGAGCGGCTGGTCAGCGACCCCGACGTCGGGGAGATGGACAAACAGTGGGTGCAGCGCACCCAGCCGATGTGGATGATGCACGACACCGCCCTGCTGGCGACCCCGAACGAGCGGGCCAAGCAGGTGCTGGAGGGTCGGCTGCTGCCCCAGCTGACCGACGCGCTCAGCCGCGAGCTCAGCCGGCCTGTCCGGATCGCCGTGATGGTCGACGCCAACGCCGTGCCGACCGCGCCCGTAGCCCAGGCCCCCGCCGAGCCGTACCCGGGCCCGGCCGAGGAGGACCAGGGCTACGACGACCAGGGCTACCAGCAGCCCTACGAGCAGGACTACGAGCGCCCCCGCTACGACACCGGCGGCTACGAGCAGCGCCCCGCGCCCTACGGCGGCCGGCCGGCCCAGCCCTGGCCCGGCTACCAGGAGCCCCAGGCGCCGTACCACGAGCCCGAGGAGCCCGCGCCCCGCCCGGCGCCGCGGCCCCTGCCCAGCCCGCCCTCCACCACCCAGGGCGACCTCTTCGGCGGCGCGTACGGCCCCGGCCCCGGCGAGCAGCCGCGCACCGGCGCGGGGCGCCGCGGACACGGCGCCCGGCCCGCCGGCGGCCGCCCGGCCGAGAAGGCCGCCCCGGAGCGGTCCGCCGAGCGCCCCGCCGTCCCCGGGGTGCCCGCCCCGCCCGGCGCTCCCCCGGCCGGGGGCTCCCGCAAGGACGAGCCGGCCGCCCGGCTGAACCCCAAGTACCTGTTCGACACCTTCGTCATCGGTGCCAGCAACCGCTTCGCGCACGCGGCGGCGGTGGCGGTCGCCGAGGCGCCGGCCAAGGCGTACAACCCGCTCTTCATCTACGGCGAGTCCGGGCTGGGCAAGACCCACCTGCTGCACGCCATCGGGCACTACTCGCGCAGCCTCTTCCCGGGCACCCGGGTGCGCTACGTGTCCTCGGAGGAGTTCACCAACGAGTTCATCAACTCGATCCGGGACGGCAAGGCGGACACCTTCCGCCGCCGCTACCGGGACATGGACATCCTGCTCGTGGACGACGTCCAGTTCCTGGCGAGCAAGGAGTCCACCCAGGAGGAGTTCTTCCACACCTTCAACACCCTCCACAACGCGAACAAGCAGATCGTCCTCTCGTCCGACCGGCCGCCCAAGCTGCTGACCACGCTGGAGGACCGACTGCGCAACCGCTTCGAGTGGGGTCTGATCACCGACGTCACCCCGCCCGAGCTGGAGACCCGGATCGCGATCCTGCGCAAGAAGGCGATCCAGGAGCAACTGAACGCCCCAGCCGACGTGTTGGAGTTCATCGCGTCCCGGATCACCCGCAACATCCGGGAGTTGGAGGGCGCGCTGATCCGGGTCACCGCTTTCGCCAACCTCAACCGGGCGCCGGTGGACCTGGAGTTGGCCGGGATCGTCCTCAAGGACCTGATCCCGGGCGGGGACGAGGACGCCGGTCCGGAGATCACCGCGCAGGTCATCATGCAGCAGACCGCCGCGTACTTCGGTCTGGGCGTGGACGACCTCTGCGGCTCCTCCCGCAGCCGGGTGCTGGTGACGGCCCGCCAGATCGCCATGTACCTGTGCCGGGAGCTCACCGACCTGTCGCTGCCGAAGATCGGCGCGCAGTTCGGCGGCCGCGACCACACCACAGTGATGCACGCGGACCGCAAGATCCGCTCGCTGATGGCCGAGCGGCGCTCCATCTACAACCAGGTCACCGAACTCACCAACCGCATCAAGAGCTAGGCCGAGCCGCCGAGTTCGGCCCGTCGGGCCCACTGGCCGGGAAAGGGCGTCAGGAGCGATCCTGACGCCCTTTCCGCGTCTCCACAGGTGTGCGCCGCACTCCGGCGGGGCAGGGATCGTGGCGACGGACGGCCCACCAGTCCACAGCCCGCGCCGAACAACTGACCGGTGATTCGAAAACCGGGGGAGCGCACGGCAGTTGTCCACAGGACGGGCCCCTCCCGCACGGTCCACAGGCTGGGGAGTCCGAAGTTATCCAGAATTCGTCCACAGGCCCGTCGCCGCTACGCTCTTCCGCGCAGGTCAGGTGCCTGTGGACTTGTGCACAACGGTTATCCACAGGGTGTGGACAATTGACGCGCCGCCAGTGGGCCGTTCGGGTTATCCACCGGTTGTCCCCAGGGTCGGGGCAGTTGTCCCCAGGTTGTCCACAGCGGGGTCCACAGTTCGACAACCGTGAGCTGCCGTTCATGCCCTGGTGTGAAAGGCGTCACGAAAAGTTGACCTGCCCCCGTGGATAACCGGGCTCGGATCTGGGGACGGTCCTGGGGATAACCTGTGGATACCCGGCGTGCCCTGTGGGTAACGCTCGGCTGTCCACAGCGCGGCCTGTCCGTCCACAGCCGCCATCCACATCCACTGTGGACAAAATTCGGGCGCTGACCTGCGGAAACGGGGTTATCCACGGTTTCCACAGGCCCTACTACTACCGCTACACAGATAGACCGTGAACCTGCTTTCAAAGTGGGTGGGCCCGAAATCTGTGGACAACGCGACCGGCCGTGGGCCCCGACGCTCGTTCGGTTCGCTCCCGCCCGTCTGCCCCGTCTGTCGGCGGAGTACGTCAGACTGTCCTTTGCGACTGGAAGCGGAGTGGTAGAGCTCGGCGGACAGGCGGACCGACGATCAAGATCAGACGAACCAGAGTGCGAGCGGGAGCGCTCGATCCAGGAGGCGGTTACCGGTGAAGTTCCGGGTGGAGCGTGACGTCCTCGCGGAGGCGGTGGCCTGGGCTGCCCGCAGCCTCCCGGCACGGCCGCCGGTGCCGGTGCTGGCCGGCCTGCTGCTGACGGCGCAGGAGGGCAGCCTGGCGCTGTCCGGCTTCGACTACGAGGTCTCGGCCCGGGTCGAGCTGGAGGCGGACGTCGAGGAGGCCGGCACCGTCCTGGTCTCCGGTCGCCTGCTCAACGACATCTCGCGCAACCTGCCCAACAGGCCCGTGGAGATCTCCACCGACGGCCAGCGGGTCAGCGTGGTCTGCGGCAGCTCCCGCTTCACCCTGCCGACCCTGCCCGTGGACGAGTACCCGGCACTGCCCCAGATGCCGACCGCCACCGGCACCGTCTCCGGTGACGTCTTCGCCTCGGCCGTCAGCCAGGCCGCGGTCGCCGCCGGCCGGGACGACACCCTGCCGGTTCTCACCGGCGTGCGGGTCGAGATCGAGGGCGACCGGATCACCCTGGCCGCCACCGACCGCTACCGCTTCGCCGTCCGCGACCTGCTGTGGAAGCCCGAGCAGTCGGACATCTCCGCGGTCGCCCTGGTGCCCGCCAAGACCCTCCAGGACATCGCCAAGTCCCTGGGCAGCGGCGACACCGTCTCCATCGCGCTCTCCTCGGGCGGCGCGGGCGAGGGCCTGATCGGCTTCGAGGGCGCCGGCCGCCGCACCACCACCCGGCTGCTGGAGGGCGAGTTCCCCAAGTTCCGCAGCCTCTTCCCGACCGAGTTCAGCGCGGTCGCCGCGATCCAGACCCAGCCCTTCCTGGAGGCGCTCAAGCGCGTCTCGCTGGTCGCCGAGCGCAACACCCCGGTCCGGCTCAACTTCGAGCAGGGCGTGCTGACCCTGGAGGCCGGTTCGGGCGACGACGCCCAGGCCACCGAACGGATCGAGGCCGACCTGGAGGGCGACGACATCTCGATCGCCTTCAACCCGGGCTACCTGGAGGAGGGCCTCAAGGCCATCGACTCCCCGTTCGCCCAGCTGAGCTTCACCACCCCGACCAAGCCGGCCCTGCTCAGCGGCAAGGTCTCGGTGGACGCCGAGGAGGACAAGGCCTACCAGTACCTGATCATGCCGGTCCGCCTCTCCGGCTGATCCCTCCACGCGGGCCGGGCGCCGATCCGGTCGGCCACCCACAGGCTGTGCACACCCGCTGTGCACGGCCTGTGGACGTCTCCCCCGGTCGGCCCGACCGCGCGGAGCCCGTGGCGGTCGGAAGCGTAGGCTCGGGGAGTGCGGCAACGGCGCCGCCGCCAGGCACGTCCCCACAGTAAGGATTTGGTCATGGAGCTCGGCCTCATCGGTCTCGGCAAGATGGGCGGCAACATGCGCGAGCGGATCCGCCGCGCCGGCCACACCGTCATCGGATACGACCGCAACCCGGAGATCTCCGACGTCGAGAGCATGCAGGAGCTCGTCACCAAGCTCCAGGGCCCGCGCGTGGTCTGGGTGATGGTCCCGGCCGGTGCCGCGACCCAGGCGACCGTCGACGAGCTCGCCGAGCTGCTCTCCCCCGGTGACGTGGTGGTCGACGGCGGCAACTCCCGCTGGACCGACGACATCAAGCACGCCGAGGCGCTGGCGGCCAAGGGCATCGGCTTCGTCGACTGCGGCGTCTCGGGCGGCGTCTGGGGCCTGGAGAACGGCTACGCGCTGATGTACGGCGGCGACGCCGAGCACGTCGCCCGGGTCCAGCCGGTCTTCGACGCGCTCAAGCCCGAGGGCGACTTCGGCTCCGTACACGCGGGTGCGGTGGGCGCCGGCCACTTCGCCAAGATGGTCCACAACGGCATCGAGTACGCGATGATGCAGGCCTTCGCCGAGGGTTGGGAGCTGCTGGAGGCCGCCCCCGAGGTCACCGACGTGCGCGAGGTCTTCCGCAGCTGGCAGGAGGGCACCGTCATCCGCTCCTGGCTGCTGGACCTGGCCGTCCGCGCCCTGGACGAGGACGAGCACCTGGACAAGCTGCGCGGCTGGGCCGCCGACTCCGGCGAGGGCCGCTGGACCGTCGAGGCCGCGATCGACCACGCCGTGCCGCTGCCAGCGATCACCGCCTCGCTGTTCGCCCGCTTCGCCTCCCGCCAGGACGACTCGCCGCAGATGAAGATGATCGCCGCGCTGCGCAACCAGTTCGGCGGCCACGCGGTCGAGTCCAAGTAACCGAAGAGTTCTCCACAGAAGGCGAGCGCAGTCCACAGCCATGCACGTCGCGCACCTGTCGCTCGCCGACTTCCGGTCGTACGCCCGGGCCGAGGTCCCCCTCGACCCGGGCGTGACGGCCTTCGTCGGGCCCAACGGCCAGGGCAAGACCAACCTGGTCGAGGCGATCGGCTACGTCGCCACCCTGGGCAGCCACCGGGTCGCCACCGACGCCCCGCTGATCCGGCTGGGCGCCGAACGCGCGGTGATCCGCACCTCGGTGGTGGACCGCGGCCGCTCCACCCTGGTCGAGCTGGAGCTCACCCCGGGCAAGGCCAACCGGGCCCGGATCAACCGCTCCGACAACGTCCGCCCGCGCGACGTCCTGGGCCTGCTGCGCACCGTGCTGTTCGCTCCCGAGGACCTCAGCCTGGTCAAGGGCGACCCGGGCGAGCGCCGGCGCTTCCTGGACGAGCTGCTGACCGCCCGCGCCCCCCGGCTGGCCGGGGTCCGGCAGGACTACGAACGGGTGCTCAAGCAGCGCAACGCCCTGCTGAAGACCGCCGCGATGGCCCGTCGGGCCGGCGGCGGCAAGGGCGCCGACCTGTCCACCCTGGAGGTCTGGGACGGCCACCTGGCCCGCGCCGGAGCCGAGTTGACGGCCTTCCGGATCCAGCTGGTGGCCGCCCTGCAACCGCTGGCGACGGCCGCGTACGGCCAACTGGCGCCGGGCGGCGGCGAGACCGCGCTGGAGTACCGCAGCTCCTTCGAGGGCGAGCTGCCGACCAGCCGCGAGCAGGCCGAGGAACAGCTGTCCCAGGCGCTGCGGGCCGTCCGCAAGCAGGAGGTCGAGCGCGGGATCACCCTGGTCGGCCCGCACCGCGACGAACTGGTGCTCAAGCTCGGCCCGCTGCCCGCCAAGGGCTACGCCAGCCACGGGGAGTCCTGGTCGTTCGCGCTCGCGCTGCGGCTGGCCTCGTACGAGCTGTTGCGCGCGGACGGCGGCGAGCCGGTGCTGATCCTGGACGACGTGTTCGCCGAGCTGGACGCCGCCCGCCGGGATCGGCTGGCCGAGCTGGTGGCCGACGGCGAGCAGGTGCTGGTGACCGCCGCGGTGGCCGAGGACGTACCGAAGGCGCTGGCCGGCGCCCGCTTCGCGGTCTCCGACGGCGCCGTCCGCCGGGTCGACGCCTGATCCCCCCGCCCACCGACCCGCACCGTGCCCGTGCCCGCACCCGCAGCAGGGCACGGGCAGACGCGGCGTCCGCGCGCTCCCGTAGGCTGGACGGCTCATCGGGTTGTCCACAGGCTGGGGAAAGGAGATCGCCGTGAGCGAGTCGGCGGAGACCTCCCCCGCCCCCGGCACCGCCGGGCCCACCGGGGCGGACCTCGCCCGGTCCGCCCTGCGGGCGGCCCGCGCCCAGGCCCGTCAGCGCGGTGAGCAGGTCCAGCAGAAGCGCGAGGCGAGACGGCACGGACTGCGCAGCGGCGCCCGCTCGGACGGCCGCGACCCGGTGCCGCTGGGCGCGGCGCTGAACCGGCTGCTGACCGAGCGCGGTTGGGAGTCCTCCGCCGCGGTCGGCGGGGTGATGGGCCGCTGGCCGCAGATCGTCGGCCCGGACATCTCCGCGCACTGCCACCCCTCCTCCTACGACGACGCGGCCGCGGTGCTCACCGTGCAGTGCGACTCCACCGCCTGGGCCACCCAACTGCGCTGGCTGGCGCGGCAGTTGGTTGCCCGTCTGAACCACGAGCTGGGCCACGGCACGGTCCGGACCATCAAGGTGCTCGGCCCGGCCGCGCCGGTCCGCGGCTACGGCCGGCTGCGCGCGCCGGGGAGCAAGGGCCCGGGCGACACCTGGGGCTGACCCCCGCCGGCGCCGGTCGACCCCGGCCGGGATCGGACCGCGATCTTCCGGAACCCCTGACGGCCCTTCCAGGCGCCCCAGGCCCCCGGGTCGAGTATCGGGACACGTGCAGAGGGGATTCAGGGCGGCGTATCTGCCTTCAAGGGCTGCCAAACGCCCATCTATGTCAGTCGTACCGGTAGACTGAAAGCCAAACACTGTTGCTAGTGGCAACCGAGTCGAAACGCCGTGGTCGCACGCTCGCCCGCAGGGGTGGGATTGCGGCCCGCGCTGTGCCAGAGAGGGCGCTTCGTGGCCGATTCCGGCAACCCCAGCCAGACCCCAGACCAGACCACCGACCAGTCTTCCTACACCGGCAGCAACATCCAGGTGCTGGAAGGCCTCGACGCCGTCCGCAAGCGCCCCGGCATGTACATCGGCTCCACCGGTGAGCGCGGCCTGCACCACCTGGTGCAGGAGGTCGTGGACAACTCCGTCGACGAGGCGATGGCCGGGTACGCCGACACCATCGACGTCACGATCATGGCCGACGGCGCGATCCGCGTCGTCGACAACGGCCGCGGCATCCCGGTGGACATCGTCCCCGGCCAGGACAAGCCCGCCGTCGAGGTCGTGCTCACCGTCCTGCACGCGGGCGGCAAGTTCGGCGGTGGCGGCTACGCCGTCTCCGGCGGTCTGCATGGCGTCGGCGTCTCGGTCGTGAACGCGCTGTCCACCCGGCTCTCGGTGGAGATCCACAAGGACGGCCACATCTGGACCCAGGACTACAAGATGGGCGCGCCGACGGCCGCCCTGGTCAAGGGTGCGGAGACCGACCGCACCGGCACCACGGTGACCTTCTGGGCCGACGCCGACATCTTCGAGACCACCGTCTACTCCTTCGAGACGCTCTCGCGCCGCTTCCAGGAGATGGCGTTCCTCAACAAGGGCCTGTCGATCTCGCTGACCGACGAGCGCCCGGAGCACGTGGACGAGGAGGGCAAGCCGCTCTCCGTCACGTACAAGTACGACGGCGGCATCGCCGACTTCGTCGCCCACCTCAACTCCCGCAAGGGCGAGGTCATCCACCCCTCGGTGATCGACTTCGAGGCGGAGGACAAGGACAAGGCGATCTCGGTGGAGGTCGCGATGCAGTGGAACTCCTCCTACACCGAGGGTGTCTACAGCTTCGCCAACACCATCCACACCCACGGCGGCGGTACCCACGAGGAGGGCTTCCGCGCCGCGCTGACCGGCCTGGTCAACCGCTACGCGCGGGACAAGAAGCTGCTCCGGGAGAAGGACGACAACCTCTCCGGCGAGGACATCCGCGAGGGCCTGACCGCGATCATCTCGGTCAAGCTCGGCGAGCCGCAGTTCGAGGGCCAGACCAAGGACAAGCTCGGCAACACCGAGGCCAAGACCTTCGTTCAGAAGGTCGTCCACGAGCAGCTCAACGACTGGCTGGACCGCAACCCCAACGAGGCCGCGGACATCATCCGCAAGTCCATCCAGGCCGCCACCGCGCGCGTCGCCGCCCGCAAGGCCCGCGACCTCACCCGCCGCAAGGGCCTGCTGGAGTCCGCCTCGCTGCCCGGCAAGCTCTCGGACTGCCAGTCCAAGGACCCGTCCGAGTGCGAGATCTTCATCGTCGAGGGTGACTCCGCCGGCGGCTCGGCCAAGCAGGGCCGCGACCCGCGCACCCAGGCCATCCTGCCGATCCGCGGCAAGATCCTGAACGTCGAGAAGGCCCGGATCGACAAGGTGCTGCAGAACACCGAGGTCCAGGCGCTGATCTCGGCCTTCGGCTGCGGTATCCAGGAGGACTACGACGAGTCCAAGCTGCGCTACCACAAGATCGTCCTGATGGCCGACGCCGACGTCGACGGCCAGCACATCCGCACCCTGCTGCTCACCCTGCTGTTCCGCTTCATGCGGCCGCTGGTCGAGTCCGGGTACGTCTACCTCGCCATGCCGCCGCTGTACAAGATCAAGTGGGGCAAGGACGACTTCGAGTACGCCTACTCCGACCGCGAGCGCGACGCGCTGATCGCCGCCGGCGTGGAGGCCGGGCGCCGACTGCCCAAGGACGACGCGATCCAGCGCTTCAAGGGTCTCGGCGAGATGAACGCCGAGGAACTCCGGGTCACCACCATGGACGCCGAGCACCGGCTGCTGCTCCAGGTCACCCTGGAGGACGCCGCCCGCGCCGACGAGCTGTTCTCCGTGCTGATGGGCGAGGACGTCGAGGCCCGCCGCTCCTTCATCCAGCGCAACGCCAAGGACGTCCGCTTCCTGGACGTGTGACGCCTGCAGCCCAGGCCCCGCACGTACCAGTCCGCGTGAAAGGAAACTGACCACCAGTGGTCGACGACAACCGTCCCGAAGGCGACCAGCCCGAGACCCCCGAGGCCGCCGAGGCCACCGCCCAGGCGACGATGCGGATCGAGCCGGTCGAGCTCGAGACCGAGATGCAGCGCTCGTACCTCGACTACGCGATGAGCGTGATCGTCAGCCGGGCGCTCCCCGAGGTCCGCGACGGCCTCAAGCCGGTGCACCGCCGCGTGCTCTACGCGATGTACGACGGCGGGTACCGGCCCGAGAAGGGCTACTACAAGTGCGCCCGCGTCGTCGGCGACGTGATGGGCAACTACCACCCGCACGGCGACACCTCGATCTACGACACCGTGGTCCGCCTGGCCCAGCCGTGGTCGATGCGGATGCCGCTGGTGGACGGCAACGGCAACTTCGGCTCCCCGGGCAACGACCCGGCCGCGGCCATGCGCTACACCGAGTGCAAGATGATGCCGCTGGCCATGGAGATGATGCGCGACATCGACGAGGAGACCGTCGACTTCGCGCCCAACTACGACGGCCGCTCGCAGGAGCCGACCGTCCTGCCCGCGCGCTTCCCCAACCTGCTGGTCAACGGTGCCACCGGCATCGCGGTCGGCATGGCCACCAACATCCCGCCGCACAACCTGCGCGAGGTCGCCTCCGGCGCGCTCTGGTACCTGGAGAACCCGGAGGCCTCCGCGGAGGAGCTGCTGGAGGCCCTGATCGAGCGGATCAAGGGCCCCGACTTCCCCACCGGCGCACTGATCGTCGGCCGCCGCGGGATCGACGACTACTACCGCACCGGCCGCGGCTCGGTCACCATGCGGGCCGTGGTCGAGGTCGAGGAGATCCAGGGCCGCCAGTGCCTGGTGATCACCGAGCTGCCGTACCAGGTCAACCCGGACAACCTCGCGCTGAAGATCGCCGACCTGGTCAAGGACGGCAAGATCGCCGGCATCGCCGACGTCCGCGACGAGTCCTCGTCCCGCACCGGCACCCGCCTGGTGGTCGTGCTCAAGCGCGACGCGGTCGCCAAGGTCGTGCTCAACAACCTGTACAAGCACACCGAGCTGCAGACCAACTTCGGCGCCAACATGCTGGCCCTGGTCGACGGCGTGCCGCGCACCCTGTCGCTGGACGCCTTCATCCGGCACTGGGTCAACCACCAGGTCGAGGTCATCGTCCGGCGCACCACCTTCCGGCTGCGCAAGGCCGAGGAGCGCGCCCACATCCTGCGCGCGCTGCTCAAGGCCCTGGACGTGATCGACGAGGTCATCGCCCTGATCCGGGCCTCGGCCAGCGCCGACGCCGCCCGCACCGGCCTGATGGGCCTGCTGGAGATCGACGAGCTCCAGGCCAACGCGATCCTGGAGATGCAGCTGCGCCGCCTGGCCGCCCTGGAGCGCCAGCGGATCACCGACGAGCACGACGAGCTGCAGCGCAAGATCGACGAGTACAACGCGATCCTCGCCTCGCCGGTCCGCCAGCGGGGGATCATCTCCGAGGAGCTCGCCGCGATCGTCGAGAAGTACGGCGACGACCGGCGCTCGACCCTCATCCCCTCGGACGGCGACCTCTCCATCGAGGACCTCATCGCCGAGGAGGACATCGTCGTCACGATCACCCGTGGCGGCTACGTCAAGCGGACCCGCTCCGACCTCTACCGCTCGCAGAAGCGCGGCGGGAAGGGCGTGCGCGGCGCCCAGCTCAAGCAGGACGACATCGTCGACCACTTCTTCGTGACGACGACCCACAACTGGATCCTGTTCTTCACCAACAAGGGCCGGGTCTACCGCGCCAAGGGCTACGAGCTGCCGGACGCCGGCCGCGACGCCCGCGGCCAGCACGTGGCCAACCTGCTGGCCTTCCAGCCGGAGGAGCACATCGCCCAGGTGATGGCCGTGCGCACCTACGAGGACAAGCCCTACCTGGTCCTCGCCACCCGGGCCGGCCTGGTGAAGAAGTCCCCGCTGAAGGACTACGACTCGCCGCGCTCCGGCGGCCTGATCGCGATCAACCTGCGCCAGGACGAGGAGGGCCGGGACGACGAGCTGATCGGCGCCGAGCTGGTCTCCCCCGAGGACGACCTGCTGCTGGTCTCCAAGAAGGCCCAGTCGATCCGCTTCACCGCGACCGACGACGCGCTGCGCTCCACCGGCCGCGCCACCTCCGGCGTCAAGGGCATGGCCTTCCGCGAGGACGACGAGCTGCTCTCGATGAACGTCGTCCGTCCGGGCACCTTCGTCTTCACCGCGACGGACGGCGGGTACGCCAAGCGGACCGCCGTCGACGAGTACCGTGTCCAGGGGCGGGGTGGTTACGGCACCAAGGCGGCGAAGATCGTCGAGGGCCGGGGCTCGCTGGTCGGCGCGCTCGTGGTCGACGACACCGACGAGATCATGGCGATCACCCTGTCCGGCGGGGTGATCCGAACGAGGGTTTCCGAGGTTCGTGAAACCGGACGTGACACCATGGGCGTCCAACTGATCAACCTCGGTAAGCGCGACGCGGTCGTGGGCATGGCCCGCAACGCGGAGGCCGAGGACGAGGAGACGGCGGAGGACGAGGTCACCGAGTCCACCGAGACGGCCGAAGGTGCGGGGACGGCGGTCGGCGGCGACGCCGAGGTCTGAACCGAACCGCAGACCGGTGCCGCCGCGTCCACAGGAGTGGGCGCGGCGGCACCGGACGCCGACCAGTACCGGGCAATCCCGCCGGGCGCTGGATGACGAGTGACGGACCAGGGCGGCGCCGCCCTGGTGGGAAGTGCGGGAGGATCAGGTGAGTGGAGCCACGGGTGCTGCGGGAGGACCCTCCGGCGGCCGTCCGGGCGCGCAGGGCGGGGGTTCGTACGGCGTGCCGGGACAGCCGCCGACCGAGCACCCGGCCGCGTCCACCTCGCTGATGCCGCCGGTCGGCGGGGCCGGCCAGAGCGGTGCGACCTATGGGGGCCAGACCCCGGCCGGCAACCAGCCCGCCGGCCAGAGCGGCTTCTCGCAGCCGACCACGTACGCCAAGGGGCAGCCGACCCCGGCCCGGGGCACCCGGACGGGCGGCAACACCCCGCCCGGCGGCACCCCCGTCCCCGGGGCGGCGCGCCGCCCCTCCGGCGGGCCCGCGACCGTCGGGGGCGGCCTCGGCCGCACCCGCAAGGCCCGGCTGCGGGTGACCAAGGTCGACCCCTGGTCGGTGATGAAGGTCAGCTTCCTGCTGTCGCTGGCCGTCGGCATCATCATCATCGTGGCCTCGGCCGTGCTGTGGATGACCCTGGACTCGCTCGGCGTCTTCGACTCGCTGACCAAGACGCTCAAGGACGTCAGCGGTGGCGGCGCGGACAACGCCAGCAGCCAGATCAACCTGATGGACTACATCGGCTTCGGCAAGGTCATGATGTTCACCACGCTGATCGCCGTGGTCGACGTCGTGCTGCTGACCGCCCTGTCCACCCTCTCCGCGTTCATCTACAACGCGGCCGCCGGCTTCACCGGCGGCGTCGAGCTGACCCTGGCCGAAGAGGACTGATCCTTGGCCAGATCCTGACCCCGGGTCAGTTGACCGCCCGCGGACGGAATGTACGGGCCCCGAAGGCTGTTGCCGCCTTCGGGGCCCGTCGGCATTTCGGGTGACAGCCGGCTCCCGCGGCGTGCCGCCCGGAAACGGGTCACCCGCCGTGGGATTAGCTGGACGCCGCCCGTTCCCGCGTCCGGGAGTGCCCGCAGGCCGCCCCGGTCGGTCGACCGGGTCAGATGAGGTTCCGCAGGACGGCTGGACGGAGGCGCGCGGTGGCGAAGCTCGCAGGTCAACTGGTGGAGGCCCTGGACGGGCTGTTGGGCATCCCGGTCCCGTTGCGGGTGCAGGCGTGGGACGGCAGCGTCGCCGGGCCGCCCGGCGCGCCCACGGTGGTCCTGCGCAACCGCCGGGGGCTGCGACGCCTGCTCTGGCAGCCGGACGAACTGGGCCTGGCCCGGGCCTACGTCGCGGGGGACCTGGAACTCGCCCCCGGCAGCGACCTCTACGAGACGCTCTCCGCGGTCGCCCACTTCGCCGAGCTCCCGGAGATCCGCACCATGGCCCTCGGGCCGCGCGACGTCCTCGGCGCCAAGGGCCGCCGGGTGCTCGCCGCCGTCCTGCGGGCGGGCGCGATCGGCCCGGAGCCCACCCCGCCCCCGGAGGAGGTCCGCAAGGCGAAGGGGCGGCTGCACAGCCGCGGCCGGGACCGCGCGGCCATCAGCCACCACTACGACGTCGGCAACGACTTCTACGGCCTCGTGCTGGGCCCGTCGATGGTCTACTCGTGCGCCTACTGGACGCCCGAGGCGAAGAGCCTGGAGGCCGCCCAGGAGGCCAAGCTGGACCTCATCTGCCGCAAGCTCGGACTGCGGCCCGGGATGCGGCTGCTGGACGTCGGCTGCGGCTGGGGCTCGCTGCTGCTGCACGCGGCGCAGCACTACGGCGTCACCGCGGTCGGGGTCTCGATCTCCAAGGAGCAGGTCGCGCTGGCCCGGGCCCGGGTCGAGGAGGCCGGCCTGGCCGACCGGGTCGAGGTCCGGCTGCAGGACTACCGGGAGATCGTCGACGGCCCCTTCGACGCCATCTCCAGCGTCGGCATGGCCGAGCACGTCGGCTCGGAGCAGTACCGGGTCTACGCCGACGGCCTGTACCGGCTGCTGGCGCCCGGCGGCCGGCTGCTCAACCACCAGATCGCCCGCCGTCCCGACCACCCGGGTGAACCGCACCGCACCAGCCCCTTCATCGACCGCTACGTCTTCCCCGACGGCGAGCTCTCCCCGGTCGGTTCCACCGTGGCCCGACTGGAGGAGGCCGGCTTCGAGGTCCGGGACGTCGAGGCGCTGCGGGAGCACTACGGGCTGACCCTGCGCGAGTGGGTGGCGAACCTGGAGGCCCACTGGACGGAGGCGGTCCGGTTGGTCGGCCTCGGCCGCGCCCGGGTCTGGCGGCTGTACATGGCCGCCTCCGCGCTCGCCTTCGAGCAGAACCGGATCGGCGTCAACCAGATCCTCGCCGTGCGCAGCACCGAGGAGGGCGGGTCGGGCCTGCCGCCGACCCGCGAGGAGTGGCTGGTGCGCCCGGCCGCCGAGGTCACTGCCGCGACCCCGGCCGGAACGGATTTGGGAGATCGGCGGTCGGTCCGCTAATCTTTCAGTGCGGCAAGGGCCTATAGCTCAGACGGTTAGAGCGCTTCCCTGATAAGGAAGAGGCCACAGGTTCAAGTCCTGTTAGGCCCACCACCGCGAAGGGCCCGGAGTGGATCACTCCGGGCCCTTCGGCGTCGTTTTCGCAGATCGGGCGGCTTCCGGTACGCTCTGCTGTACAGCGAGGGCCTATAGCTCAGACGGTTAGAGCGCTTCCCTGATAAGGAAGAGGCCACAGGTTCAAGTCCTGTTAGGCCCACCGCCCCGAAGGGCCCGGAGTGGATCACTCCGGGCCCTTCGGCGTTCCCGGGCGGATTCGGGGGTCCGCCGCGTGCGGACGATCCCCACGGCAGGAGGTGTGCCGTCAATCCTCGGACCGGACCGCCGCGTTGACCACACCCGTGGCTGGTCACGATTGGGACACCGGTGTGTATCATCGGCCGCAAGGGCAGTCTGGCACCCGGCAGCCCGTTCGCGCTCGAAACACATCTGGACTCGTCGGCCCGGTCGTTCCGGCCGGAGCACCGGCTCTTGAGTCCACCAACGCAAGAAGGACGAGGTCCCGCGGTGAAGAAGCTCCTCCTGGTCGCCCTGGTCGCCCTCGGCGGCTTCTTTGTCTACCGTCAGGTCCAGGCGGACCGCGCCGAACAGGACCTGTGGACCGAGGCCACCGACCCGGTCCCGGCCGGTCGCTGAACCCCGGCGGTCTGACGACCGACGATCTTCGGGGGCGCTGGAGCGCCTCCAGGACCGGCCGGCCCGTTCACCCGAACGGGTCGGCCGGTTCCCCCAGGGGGGACGGCTCTCGGAATCACGCCGGAACCCGGTACGCTAGTGGCCGTCGGTACGCGCCGTGCCGTCGAGGGGCATTAGCTCAGTTGGTAGAGCGCTGCCTTTGCAAGGCAGATGTCAGGAGTTCGAGTCTCCTATGCTCCACAGCACCCGAAGGGCGGCTGACCTGGAAGACAGGTCGGCCGCCCTTCGGCTTTCCGGCTGAGGACACGCCCTAGGCCTGCGGGCGGTCGTCCTCGGTGGGATCCTCGGGAACGAGGCCGTTCACCGGGGCGGTGGCGGCCTGCGCGCCGGGCGGCTCGACCAGCCACTCCGGGCTGCCGTGCCGACGCCACCACTGCCAGGCGGCGATGCCGCCGACGATCGCCAGCACCCCGGCCAGCGCGAGGCCGGCCGTCCGGTTGCCGCACCGCTGCTGCCGCTTGGCGTTCCGGGCGGCGAGTTCGCTGATCTCGGCCGAGCTGACGTTGCCGTGCAGGGCGGTCAGTGCGGCGGCGCCGCGGCACTGGGCCTCGTGGGCGACCGGGGAGACCACCTCGACGGCGTGGGTGATCCTGGGGCCGACCGTGGCGCGGGCCTGGTCGGCGGCGCGTACGGCGGACAGGCGGGCCGCCAGGGCGGCCTCCTGCGTCCGGTGGAGGGCCCTCAGGACGTTCTCCTGGGCCTCGGGGGGCAGGCCCGCGAAGGCATGTCCGAACTGCGGGGCGAGATGCCGGTCGTACTGGACGCGGAGGTTGTGGGCGGCCTGGCCGGCCTTTGGGCCGAGGGCGTCGAGGGCGGGCCCGAGCCGCTGCCTGGCACCGTCCGCGAACTGTGCGGCGGTGTCCCGGGTCCGGGCGGCGGTCTCACGGGCCGAGTCCGAAAAGCTCACGAGTCTCTCCTCCTGGGTGGCGTCCTATATGTACATATCCACCTGAATGCTGATCATGCATCCTGATTCGTCCCCCGGCACTCCGGGCTGGGCCGGAGGAGGGGCGTGCACGGGTCGTTCCCTGGGTGCCGGGGCGGGGCGCCGCAGTAGGCTGGCGGCTTCGGCGGTGGGGTACGGGAAGGGGAAACCGTTGATGCTCCCGGACGAGCCACGACAGTCGGAGGACCGGTCCTCCGAAGGCGGGCAGCCCGGTTGCTACCGGCACCCGCGGACGGCCACCGGGATCTCCTGCACCCGTTGCGAACGGCCGATCTGCCCGCAGTGCATGGTGGCCGCCGCGGTGGGCTTCCAGTGCCCCGAGTGCGTCGGCGGAGGGCACGCCGGGGCGCGGCGGGCGACCACCCGGTTCGGCGGGGCGCTGACCCTGGACGGCGGGCTGGTGACCCGGGTGCTGGTCGGGGCCAACGCCGTGGTCTGGGTGCTGGCCGCCTACGTCCTCAACCCGCGGCTGGGCGAGGTCTGGTCGCTGGCCAGCGCCGGACGGTCGCACCTCGGCGGTCCGTACGGCGTCGCCGACGGCCCTGCCCAGTGGTACCGGCTGCTGACCGCCACCTTCCTGCACCTCCAGTGGTGGCACATCGGGATGAACATGCTGGTGCTGTTCTGGCTCGGCCCGCCGCTGGAGGAGGCGCTCGGCCGGCTGCGCTTCCTGGCCCTCTACCTACTGGCCGGCCTGGGCGGCAGCACCTTCGCCTTCCTGGTGGCCGGCGACTGGATGAACTCGGTGGGGGCCTCCGGGGCGATCTTCGGCCTGATCGGCGCCACGGTCGTGATGCAGCTGCGGGACCGGGGGCCGCTGGCCCCGGCCCTGGCCTTCCTGGTCTTCAACCTGGTGGTGACGTTCTCCCGCCCGGGCATCGACTGGCGGGCGCACATCGGCGGACTGGTGATCGGCGGGCTGACCGCCCTCGGTCTGATGTACGCCCCGCGCGAGCGCCGCGGCCTGGTCCAGGGGTTGACGGTGGCCGGGGCGGTGGCGGTGGAGGCGGCGATGCTGCTGTCCGGGATGGCCCTCTACGGCGCGTGATCCGCCGGACGTTTGTCCACAGCGGGTGCGGGGTTGTGCACAGGCTGTGTGACGCCCCCGCTGTGGACTGCTGTTCTACGCGCGTCCTCCTGTGCGAACTCCGCATGGCCGAGGAGTTGTGCACAGCTGTGGACGGCAGTGGCCGGAAAAGTTATCCACAGCCTGTGCGGACTTTTCCCCAGTGTGGATAACCATGTGGATAAGCCGGACCATGTGATCGTCGGACTGTCATGACGGCGGCCGGGCGACCGGGTTCCCACCGGTTCCGGGCACGACGAACCGCCGCTCCGGGGCCAGTGGTCCGAAGCGGCGGAAGGCCCGGATCCGGGCCTCAGGACGCGCGGGGCGTCACTTCCACTGGGTGGAGACGCCGAACCCGGCCGCGATGAAGCCGAAGCCGACCAGGATGTTCCAGTTCCGCCAGCTCTCGACCGGGAAGCTGCCGCTGGTCACGTAGTAGGTGACGATCCACACCAGGCCGATCAGGAACAGTGCCAGCATCAGCGGCGCGACCCAACCGCGGCCCGAACTGATCTTCACCGCGGCCGTGGTCGGCGGGGTGTAGTCGGACTTCTTGCGGAGTCGAGACTTCGGCACGAGGAGCTCTCCTGTCGATGCGCTGTGAGACCGCGCAGAGGTGCAGCGGGTGAGACGCCGACGGTTGGTCGCGGAGCGCTCTGGGACCGCTCCCCCACCTGCCACCGGCGTCCGTTAGCGTAGTGGCTCGGCGGGTCTCAAGGAGATAAGGGTACGGTGACTAATTTGTCGATTCCCCCCGGGAAGGCCGCCACCCGCCGTTCCGGCATCCGAATTGTCGGCCGTGCCCTGACCTGTGCCGTGTTCGCGCTCGCCGGCCTGCTCTTCTACGTCAGCGCGCAGACCGCCCGCGGCACCGACCTGCGGACCGACAACTCGCTGCTGAGCCTCGGCGACGTGATCCGCCAGCGCAGCTCCCAGAACCAGCAGGCCCAGGCGCAGCTGGCCGACCTCCAGGCCCGGGCGCAGGAGCTCACCGAGCAGCAGGGCCACAATCCCGCCGACGCGGCGCAGCTGGGCGGCCTGAGGCTCGGCGCGGCCCTGGAGCCGGTGCAGGGCGGCGGACTGACCGTCACCCTCAACGACGCCCCGCCGAACGCCACCGCCCGCATCCCCGGCGTCCCCGAGCCGGGCGTCAACGACCTGGTCATCCACCAACAGGACATCCAGGCGGTGGTCAACGCGTTGTGGCGTGGCGGCGCCGCGGGCGTGCAGGTGATGGACCAGCGGCTGATCTCCACCAGCGCCGTCCGCTGCGTGGGCAACACCCTGCTGCTCCAGGGCCGGGTCTACTCCCCGCCGTACGTGGTCAAGGCGGTGGGCAAGACGGACGCCCTGCGCTCGGCCGTCGAGTCGGACCCGGCGATCCGCAACTACCTGCAGTACGTCCAGGCGTACGGCCTGGGTTGGAAGGTCCAGGAGAGCGGCGACCTGACGCTGCCCGGCTACTCCGGCACCACCGAACTCCGGTCGGCGGGCTGACCGCGGCGGCGCCGGTGGCGGACCGGCCTCGCGGCCGTTGATCCCGGGTCTACTCTTGACCCCAGTCAGCTACCTCGAGGGAGCACCATGTACGGCTGGATCTGGCGTCATCTGCCGGGGAACACCCTGGTCCGGGCCGTCATCTCGCTGCTCCTGATCCTGGGGATCGTCTACCTCCTCTTCACCTACGTCTTCCCGTGGGCGGAACCGCTGCTCCCCTTCGGCGACGTCACAGTGGACGGCGGCGACGGCGCCTCGGCCGGCTGACCCGGCGGGCCCGGAACTTCCCCCCAGAACCGCATCCCACGGAGACCACGCGCGCATGACCACCCAGTCGACCCCGCCCCGCATCCTGGTCGTGGACAACTACGACAGCTTCGTGTTCAACCTGGTGCAGTACCTGTACCAGCTCGGTGCCACCTGCGAGGTGGTGCGCAACGACGAGGTGACCGTCGAGCACGCCGTCCGCCGGGCGGGGGACGAGGGCTTCGACGGGGTGCTGCTCTCCCCCGGGCCCGGGTCGCCCGAGGAGGCCGGGGTCTGCGTCGCGATGGTGCACCACTGCGCGGAGACCGGGCTGCCGGTGTTCGGCGTCTGCCTGGGGCTGCAGTCGATCGCGGTCGCCTACGGCGCGGTGGTCGGCCGGGCGCCGGAGCTGCTGCACGGCAAGACCTCGCCGGTCGAGCACGAGGACGGCGGGGTGTTCGAGGGCCTGCCCTCGCCGCTGACCGCGACCCGCTACCACTCGCTGGCCGTCGACCCGGCCACCGTGCCGGACGAGCTGGTGGTCACCGCCCGGACCGGGAGCGGCGTGATCATGGGCCTGCGCCACCGCGAACTGCCCGTCGAGGGCGTGCAGTTCCACCCCGAGTCGGTGCTGACCGAGGGCGGGCACCGGATGCTCGCCAACTGGCTGGCGGAGTGCGGCTTCCCGCAGGCCGTGGACCGGTCGGCCGGGCTCGCCCCGGTGATCGGCCGGGGCTGAGCGGCGTGACCGCGGTGCGTCCGGAGGGGCGTTACCAGTCGGAGGCCGGCCCGTACGGGGGCGCGCGGCACTACGACGGCGCGCAGCAGCACGAGGGCGCGCAGCACGGCGCGCGGCCGTACGACCCCCCGCAGTACAGCGTCGGCGGGCAGGGCGGCCCGTATCCGCAGGAGCACCCGGTCCAGGGCGCGCCCGAGGACGGCTGGGGCGTGTACGAGCAGGCCGAGCAGCCCGTCGAGGGCGGGCCCGAGTACCCGTGGCTGCCAGACCAGACCCTCCAGCTGCGCCTGCCCGCCGACGGCACCGAGCCGGTCGCCGAGCCCGCCCCGCCGACCGGTGGCCGGGCCGAGCGCCGCCGGGCCGCCCAGGGCCGGACCTCGGTTCGCGCGGGCGGCGGACGGCGCCGGGCGAAGGGCCGGGGAGGCGCCGGACCGCGCCCCAAGGAGTCCGCGGTCGTGGTGGCCGCCCGTTTCGTCGGCGAGATGTGCATCACCCTCGGCGTGGTGATGCTGCTGTTCGTCGCCTACCAGCTCTGGTGGACCAACGTGCAGGCCGACGAGGCCGCCAGCGGGGCCCGTGACCAGCTGGAGCAGCAGTGGGACGCCCAGCCGCCCGGGGCGGGGCAGCCGGCCCCGGACCCGAACAAGCCCGAGCTGTTCGAGCCCGGCAAGGGCTTCGCCATCATCTACCTGCCCAAGCTGGGACTGAAGTTCCCGATCGCCGAGGGCACCTCCAAGTCGGCGGTGCTCGACAAGGGCCTGGTCGGCCACTACACCGGCACCGCGATGCCGGGCGACCAGTCGGGCAACTTCGCGCTGGCCGCCCACCGCAACACCCACGGCGAGCCGTTCCGGTACATCAACGAGCTGGGCAAGGGCGACAAGGTCGTGGTGGAGACCGCCGCCGGGTACTACACCTACGAGATCACCGGCGGCATCCCGCAGACCTCGCCCAACAACGTGAGCGTGATCAAGCCGGTGCCGAACGGCTCCGGGTACACCGGCCCGGGCCGCTACATCACGCTGACGACCTGTACCCCGGAGTTCACTTCCAAGTTTCGTCTCATCCTGTTTGGCAAACTGATCGAGGATCGACCGCGCAGCCAGGGCAAGCCGGCCGCCATCACGGGCGGGTAGCCGCCCGGAGGCCCGGTTTTCGGAGGGGGAGCACGACAGATGCAGGACGACGGGACCACATGCTCGGCCGGACCGGCCCAGGAGGCCTTCCCCCCGCCGGAACAGCGGGCCGCCGGGGAGGGCCGCGGGGGGCGGAGCCGGGCGCTGGCCGCACTCGGCGTCTTCGGCGAGCTGCTGATCACCCTGGGCCTGGTGCTCGGCCTGTTCGTGGCCTACTCGCTGTGGTGGACCAACGTGCAGGCGGACCGTTCCGCGGCCGCCGCCTCGGACAAGCTGCGCAGCTCCTGGGCGACCGTTCCGCCCGGCCCGACCCCCGGCGCCCCGGCCGGGTCCGCCGCCCCCGGGCCGGGCGGAGCGGCCGCCGCTCCGCCCGCGATCGGGGACGACGTGGGCTTCCTGCACGTCCCGGCGATGGGCCGGGACTACCAGGTGCTGATCCGGATGGGCACCTCCACCGCCGTCCTGGACGAGGGCGTGGCGGGCGTGTACGAGCAGCCCTACAAGGCCGCGATGCCCTGGGAGCAGACGGGTAACTTCGCGCTGGCCGCCCACCGGGACGGCCACGGCGCCAAGTTCCACGACCTGGACGCCGTCCACAGGGGCGACGCGGTCGTGGTGGAGACCAAGGACAAGTGGTACGTCTACAAGGTCGACAACACCCTCGCGGAGACGTCCAAGTACGACACCGGCATCGTCGCTCCCGTCCCGGCGAGCTCCGGGTACACCGCCCCCGGCCGGTACATCACCCTGACCACCTGCACGCCGGTGTACACCTCGCGGTACCGGATGGCCGTCTGGGGGAGCCTGGTGCGGGTGGACGCCATGGACGCCAAGCGCACCCCGCCGCCGGAGCTGCGGCACTCCTGAGGCCCGCTCAGGCCCCTTTCGGGGGAACGACGAGGGCCCGCCGCGGTGAACGCGGCGGGCCCTCGGGCGTTCGCCGTGCCGGACCCCCGGGTCTCAGAACCAGGGGAAGGGCTTAGGGGTTCCCTTTGCCGGGGGGTGTGGTGTTGGGGTCGCCCCCTTTGGCCGGATCGGCCGCCCTGGTGAACAGCTGCACCTGGGTGTTCGGGTCCAGCGAGGTGCCGGCCGGCGGGTTGGCCATCTGGACCACCGCGTTCGGGTCCTGCGGGCCGACGATGGTGTAGCCCAGGCCGGCCTTCGAGAGCGCGGCGATGGCGTCCGACACCTTCTGGTTCTGCAGCGGCGGGACGATGGCCTTGTCCGGTGCCTTGTACACCGTCAGCACGATCTTCGTGCCGGTCGCGGCCTTGGTGTTGGCCGGGACCGACTGGGTGGCGACGGTGTTGACCTTGGTGGGGTCGTTGGTCTGGGTGGTCTTCGAGGCGTCGACCTGGAAGCCCAGGCCCTGCAGCTGGGTCTGCGCGTCCTCCTTCTGCGAGCCCACCACGTTCGGGACGTTCACCTTGGACTTGCCCTGCGAGACCGTCAGCTTGACCGGGGCGCTCGGGTCGACGGTCGCGCCGGCCGCCGGGTCCTGGGCGACGACGGTGTCCTGCGGGGCGGTGTCGTCGTCCTTGTAGTCGGGGGCGGCGACGTTGGTGAAACCGGCCGAGGCCAGCGCCTGCATGGCCTGGTCCTTGGTCTTGCCGGTCAGGGGCGGCATCTGCTGCTTGGCCGGACCGGAGGACAGCTGCACGGTGATGCGGGCGTCCTCGGCGACCTGGGCGCCGGCCGCCGGGTTCTGGGTGCAGACCTGGTCCTTCTTGACGTTGGCGTCCGGGCAGGCGATCTTCTCGCCCTCGGTGACCGTGAGCTTGGGGCCGGCCGCGGTCGCCGCCGCCTTGGCGTCCGCCAGGCTCTTGCCGACCAGGCCGGGCGCCGACAGCTTCGGGGTGTCCTTGGTGCCCTTGTCGCTGAACATCGCCTGGGCCACGAAGAAGGTGCCGACCAGGACCAGCACGGCGGCCACCGCCAGGACGATCCAGGAGGTGTTGCTCTTCTTCCGGTCGTCGCCGCGCCGTCCGCCGCCCTGGCCGTAGCCGTCGTCGTAGCCGTCGTGACCGCCCGCGCCACCGACGGAGGTCTGGCCGTAGCCGTCGTCCTGGTAGCCGGCGGCCTGCGGCAGCATCGTGGTCTGGCCGCCGCCGGGCTGCTGCGGCAGCACGTTGGTCTGGCCGTACGGGTCGTGCTGCTGCGGGTAGCCGTTCTGGTCGTAGCCGTACCCGGCCGCGCCCATGCCGTAGGCGGCGGCCTGCTGGGCGGCGGCGACCGGGAGGCCGTCGAGGAAGCGCTCGATGTCGTCGCGCATCTCGTCGGCACTCTGGTAGCGGTAGTCCCGCTCCTTGGCGAGCGCCTTCAGCACGATCGCGTCGATCTCGGGGCGCACCTCGGGGTCGAAGACCGACGGCGGCTGCGGCTCCTCCCGGACGTGCTGGTAGGCCACTGCGACCGGGGAGTCGCCGACGAAGGGCGGGCGGACGGTCAGCAGTTCGTAGAGCAGGCAGCCGGTGGAGTACAGGTCGGAGCGGGCGTCGACCTGCTCGCCCTTGGCCTGCTCGGGGGAGAGGTACTGGGCGGTGCCGATCACGGCCGAGGTCTGGGTCATGGTCATCCCGGCGTCACCCATCGCACGGGCGATGCCGAAGTCCATCACCTTGACGTTGCCCTGCCGGGTCAGCATCACGTTGGCCGGCTTGATGTCGCGGTGCACGATGCCGGCCCGGTGCGAGTACTCCAGGGCCTGGAGGATGCCGATGGTCATCTCCAGCGCCCGCTCGGGCAGCAGCCGCCGGCCGGAGTGCAGCAGCTCGCGCAGCGTGGAACCCTCGACGTACTCCATCACGATGTACGGGATGGAGATGCCGTCGATGTAGTCCTCGCCCGTGTCGTACACGGCGACGATCGCGGGGTGGTTCAGGGACGCCGCGGACTGCGCCTCGCGGCGGAAGCGGGCCTGGAAGGACGGATCCCGGGCCATGTCGGCCCGGAGGGTCTTCACTGCGACGGAACGGCCGAGCCGGGTGTCATGGCCGAGGTACACCTCGGCCATGCCGCCGCGTCCGAGGACGCCGCCGAGCTCGTACCTGCCGCCGAGGCGACGAGGCTCTTCCATAGTTCCGACCCTCTCCCTCACCCGCCGGTGAGGTTGTGACGTAGGTGTCCCCGCACGCTCTGGGTGACGCCGCGCGCGCCGCGACCGGTTCTCCGGCCGGGCCGTGCGCCGCCTCGCGGGCGGCAACGGGCACACCCGCTGCTGGCGGATACGCTACCGGTCGCACCGCACCGGACCGGAGTCAGCCGTCGGCCGATATCAGACCGGTATCCGGAGGGGGGTGCCGATCGTGACATTCACCTCACCGGCCCTACTTGCCGAGCGCGGCCTGCATCACCGCCTTGGCGATCGGAGCGGCGAGCCGGCCGCCGCTGATGCCGTCGCGGTTGTTGGAGCCGTCCTCGACCACCACCGCGACCGCGACCGACTGGCCGTCCGGGGTCTTCGCCCAGGAGGTGAACCAGGCGAACGGCAGCCCGGCGTTGTCCTCGCCGTGCTGCGCGGTGCCGGTCTTGCCGCCGACCTGGAGGCCGGGGATCTGGGCGTTGGTGCCGGTGCCGTTCTGGACCACCGAGACCATCAGGTCCTGCATCTTCTGCGCGGTGGTCGGGCTCATCGCCTGGGAGAACTGCTTCTCGGTGTGCTTGGAGATGGTGGTCAGCGAGGCCGAGCGCTCCTGGTCGACCAGGTACGGCTGCATCAGGCTGCCGTTGTTGGCGATCGCGGCGGAGACCATGGCCATCTGCAGCGGGGTGGCTCGGGTGTCGTGCTGGCCTATCGAGTCCTGGGCGGTGCCGTCCAGGCTGGGGCTGTCCGGGAAGACGCTCTTCTCGGAGCGGACCGGCGTGTCGACCGTGCTGTTGAAGCCGAACTTCTCGGCCTGCGCCCGCATCTTGTCCTTGCCGAGGTCGGCGCCCATCTTGGCGAAGACCGTGTTGCAGGACTGGTCCAGCCCGGACTTGATGGTGGCGTTCTCGCAGCGCTCGTTGGGGCTCTCGTTCTTCAGCGTCGTCTGGGTGCCGGGCAGGACGTACGGGTCCGGCGTCTGCGTGGTGTCGTCGACGTTCTGGTACAGGCCGTTCTCGAACGCGGCGGTCGCGGTGACCAGCTTGAAGGTCGAGCCGGGCGGGTACGTCTCGCGCAGCGCGCGGTTGAGCATCGGCTTGTTCGGGTCCGCGAGGAGGTTCTGCCAGGCCTTGGTGTCCCCGCTGTCGCCGCCGGCGAAGGTGCCCGGGTCGTAGGAGGGGGTGGACACCAGCGCCAGGATCGCGCCGGTCTTCGGGTCGAGCGCGACCACCGCGCCCTTCTTGTCGCCGAGGCCGTCGAAGGCGGCCTTCTGGACCTTGGCGTTGATGGTGGTGACGACGTCGCCGCCGCGCTGCTGCTCGCCGGTCAGCATGTCCAGGGTGTTGCGGAAGAACAGCCGGTCGTCGGTGCCGGAGAGGATGCCGTCCTCCAGGTTCTCCAGCCCGTTGGAGCCGTACGCCTGCGAGGAGTAGCCGGTGACCGGGGCGTACATCGGACCGTTGATCCAGGAGCGCTTGTACTTGTAGCGCAGTCCGTTCACGAAGTCGGAGTTCGTCACGGGCTGGCCGCTGACGATGATGTTGCCGCGCGGGTGGGCGTAGCGGTCGTACAGCTGGCGCTTGTTGTTCTTGTTGGAGGCCCAGGCGTCGGCCTGGACGCCCTGCACCCAGTTGGTGCGCACCATCAGGGCCAGGATCAGCACGAGGCAGAAGATCGAGACCCGTCGGATCGGCTTGTTCATCGGGCGGGTCCTCCCTGGCCCTCGGTGGCCGGGGCCGGTTCGACCCCGGGACGGCGGGCGCTGTCGCTGATCTTCAGCAGGATCGCGACCAGCGCCCAGTTGGCGACCACGGACGAACCGCCCTGGGCGAGGAACGGCATGGTCATACCGGTGAGCGGGATCAGTCCGGTGACCCCGCCGGCCACGACGAAGACCTGCAGCGCCATCGCCGAGGCGAGCCCGACGGCGAACAGCTTGCCGAAGGGGTCGCGGGCGGCCAGGGCGGTGCGCAGGCCGCGCTGCACCAGCAGGGCGTACAGCAGGAAGATCGCCATCAGGCCGGTGAGCCCGAGCTCCTCGCCGAAGGAGCCGAGGATGAAGTCGCTCTTGGCGGCGAAGTTGATCAGCCAGGAGCGGCCCTGGCCGAGGCCGGAGCCGGTGACCCCGCCGGAGCCGAGCGCCATCAGCGACTGGCCGATCTGCTCGGTGGAGCCCTTGGGCGGGTTCGCGGAGAAGGCGGCCATCGGGTCGAGCCAGGCGTCGATGCGGACCTTGACGTGGCTGGTGGTGGTGGCGACCGCGACCGCGCCGCCGACCGACATCAGCAGGCCGAACAGGATCCAGCTGGTCCGCTCGGTGGCGACGTAGAGCATCACCACGAACAGGCCGAAGAACAGGAAGGACGTCCCGAGGTCGTTCTCGAAGATCAGGATCAGCAGGCTGAGCAGCCAGATCACGATGATCGGGCCGAGGTCGCGGCCGCGCGGCAGGTACAGGCCCATGAAGCGGCGGCTGGCCAGCGCCAGGGCGTCCCGCTTGACCATCAGGTAACCGGAGAAGAACACGGTCAGGACGATCTTGGCGAACTCGCCTGGCTGGATGGAGAAGCTGCCCATCCGGATCCAGATCTTCGCGCCGAAGTCCTCCGCCCGGGCAGGGAAGAAGGCCGGCGCGGCGAGCAGCACCAGCGCCACCACCATCGAGATGTAGGTGTAGCGCTGGAGCACCCGGTGGTCCTTCAGGAAGACCATGACGCCGATGAACAGCGTGATCCCGAGGGCCGACCACATCAGCTGGTTGCGGGCCGCCGGGAAGTTGCCGCTGAGCAGGTGGCCGGCCTTGTCCAGCCGCCAGATCATCACCACGCCCAGCCCGTTCAGCAGGGTGGCGATCGGCAGCATCAGCGGGTCCGCGTATGGCGCGAAGCGTCGCACCAGCAGGTGCGCGACCAGCGCCAGCGAGCCCATGCCGAGGCCGTAGCCGAGCATGCCGGCCGGCAGGCGGGAGTCCATCGCCAGGCCCACGTTGGCGTACGCCAGGATCGGCAGCAGGACCGCGAAGACCAGCAGGGCCAGCTCGGTGTTGCGCCGGTTCGGGGTGCCCTGGGGCGAGATGGTGGTGTTGCCCCGGCGCCGAGGCACGACGCGCCCGGCCGCCGCCCGGCGTCGGCCGCCGGCGCGGCCGGTGTCGCCGCTCAGGTCGTAGCTGCTCACGTGGTGACCGCTCCCTTCCGGCCGGCGGGCCCGCTGCGGGCGGACCTGTGTCGGATCACGGACGTCACGGCTTCGGACAGGCTTCCGCCCGGGTGCGTTCGTCGTCGCTCAACGGGGGCTGCTGGGGCTGCTGGGGTTGCTGGGCCTGCTCGCTCGGGGCGCCGGCCACCGGAGGGGTGGCGTTCTGCGTCGGAGCGGGCGTGGCCGGGGCGCTCGGGCTCTGGGAGGTGGTGGGCGCGGCCGCGGGCGGGTTGCGCTTCTCCCGCTCGCCCGGGGCGACCGGCGTGGCGGCCACGAAGTCGGTCTTGGTGGCCTGGGTCGGCTGGGTGCCCTGCGGGGCCGCCGCCGTGGCGGCCCGCTGGCACAGCTTGGCCCAGCCCACCAGGTCGTTCACCGTGTTCTGGGCTTCCTTCAGGCTGCCGACCGAGATGGTCCGGTTCACCTGGGTGCGCTGGTCCTGGGGCAGCCACTTCAGCGGGGCATCCCCGTGCGACTCGTGCACCGAGGACAGGCTCAGCCCGGCCAGGTTCTGGTTGATGCCCTGGTAGATGGCGACGTGGTCGCCTTCCTCGCCGATGTAGTACTGGTCCTGGGTCCACTGGTAGCCGAAGTACCCGGCGCCGCCGAGCAGGCCGAGCGTCACCAGGACGACCAGCGGGACGGTCAGGCCCCGGCGCTTGCGCTTGGGGGGCTGCTCCTCGTCGAGCTCCTCGGAGCCGTACACGGAGGGCTCGGCGGGGTAGCCGTGGCCGCCCTCGCCCTCGTAGCCCTCGGCGGGGCCGAAGCCGCCCTGGGCGGCGCCGTAGCCGCCGTCGTAGCCCTCGGCCGGACCGAAGGCGCCCTGCGGGCCGCGGCCCAGGCCGGCGGCGCGGCCGGCCGGGGTGTCCGCGATCGAGCGGTCGGCGGCGGTCGAGGACGGCGGGGTGTCGGCGACCGCGCCGACGACCACCGGGACGTCGTTGAACTGGCCGCTCATGGTGTCCGTGGCGCCGACGTCGATGACGTCCGCCACGATGCAGGTGATGTTGTCCGGACCGCCGCCGCGCAGGGCGAGCTGGATCAGCTCCTGCACGGTCTGCTCGGGCGAGTAGTAGCTGCCGAGGGTGTCCTGGAGGGTCTGGTGGCTGACCGGGCCGGAGAGGCCGTCCGAGCAGATCAGGTAGCGGTCGCCGGCCCGGACCTCGCGGATCGACAGGTCCGGCTCGACCTGGCCGCGGCCGTCCAGGGCCCGCATCAGCAGCGAGCGCTGGGGGTGGGTCTCGGCCTCCTCGGGCGTGATCCGGCCCTCGTCGACCAGGCGCTGCACCCAGGTGTGGTCCTGGGTGATCTGCACCAGCGAACCGTCGCGCAGCAGGTAGGCGCGGGAGTCGCCGACGTGCACCAGGCCCATCCGCTGGCCGGTCCACAGCATGGCGGTCAGGGTGCAGCCCATGCCCTCCAGCTGGGGGTCCTCCTCGACCATCTGCCGGAGCCGGTCGTTGGCGCCCTGGACGGCATCGCCCAGCAGGGTCAGCAGGTCGGCGCCCGGCACGTCCTCGTCCAGGCGGACGATCGAGCCGAGCACCTCGGAGGACGCGACCTCGCCGGCCGCGGCGCCGCCCATGCCGTCGGCCACGGCCAGCAGCCGCGGCCCGGCGTAGCCGGAGTCCTCGTTCCCCTCCCGGATCAGTCCCTTGTGGGAGCCGGCGGCGAAGCGCAGCACCAGGGTCATGCGACCTGTGCCCCCCTCTGGGTCATGGACGGGATGCTGTCCCTCATGCGCTACTACTTCCGCAGTTCGATGACGGTCCTGCCGATACGGATCGGCATGCCCGGCTGGAGCGGGGTGGGCGCGGTCAGGCGCTGCCGGTCCAGATAGGTGCCGTTGGTGGAGCCTAGATCCTCGACCGTCCACTGCCCAGTCTGATCCGGATAGATCCTGGCATGCCGGGAGGACGCGTAGTCGTCGTCCAGCACGATGGTGGAGTCGTGCGCGCGGCCCAGGGTGATGGTCTGGCCCTGCAGCGCGACCGTGGTCCCGGCCAGCGAGCCCTGCACCACGACGAGCTGGGTCGGGGCGCCGCGGCGGCGGCCGCCGCCCTGGGTCTGGCCCGCGCCGGTGCCGGCGGGGGCGGGCGCCGCGGGACGTCCGGGGGCCGTGGTGGCCGCCGCGCCGCCGCCGGACGCGGTGGCGGCACCGCGGCGGGAGGAACGGGGGTTCACCTTGGTCCCGAACAGGTCGCTGCGGATCACCTGGATCGCGACGATGACGAACAGCCACAACACGGCCAGGAAGCCCAGCCGCATGACCGTGAGGGTCAGTTCTGACATGACCGTCCCGCCAGTCGGTGAGCGAGGCGCGCGAACAACTCGGACACTACCCTTCGACCTGCCGGTAGACGATGGTGGTGGAGCCCACGACGATTCGGGAGCCGTCGCGGAGCGTAGCGCGCTGGGTGTGCTGTCCGTCCACCACGATGCCGTTGGTCGAGCCCAGGTCGAGGACCATCGAAGGGGTGCCGGGGCGGATCTCGGCGTGCTTGCGGGAGACCCCGGGGTCGTCGATCCGCACGTCCGCCTCGGTCGAGCGCCCGAGCACGCAGGCCGCGCCGGTGATCTGGTGGCGGGCGCCGTTCACCTCGATCCAGCGGCGGACCGAGGCGCCGTGACCGGCTCCGGGGAAGTTGCGGACGTTGCCGCCGGCCGGCGGGCCGGGGGGCATCGCGGGGGGTGCGGCCGGCGGCGGAGGCGCGGTGTACTGCCCGGCGCCGCCCTGCTGCCACGGTGCGCCGGGGGCCGGCGCGGCCGGCTGGCGGTCGTAGCCGGGCTGCTGCGGCTGCTGCGGCGGGGCGTACTGCTGGGGCTCCTCGGAGGCCAGGGTGCGGCTGCGCACCCGGTACAGGCCGGTGTCCAGGTCGTCGGCCTTCTCCAGGTTCACCTGGAGCGGGCCCATGAAGCTGTACCGCTGGGCCTCGGCGTACTCGCGGACCATGCCGGCGAGCTCGGCGCCGAGCTGTCCCGAGTAGGGGCTGAGCCGCTCGTGGTCGTGCGGGCTGAGCTCGACGATGAAGTCGTTCGGCACGACGGTGCGGTCGCGGTTCCAGATGCTCGCGTTGTTGTCGCACTCGCGCTGCAGAGCGCCGGCGATCTCCACGGGTTGGACCTCGGACTTGAACACCTTGGCGAAGGTGCCGTTGACGAGACCCTCCAGCCGCTGCTCGAACTTCTTCAGCATCCCCATGGGGCACCCCCTTCCAGGGTTCGTTCGCCTGCCTGCCGTCCGGATCTCCTCGGGGAGTGATCCTCCGGGGAGTCGGTCGTGCCTACTTGCGGTACTTCCGTACTGATCGTATCCACGCCGGGCCCTTCCGTACGGTTCCCGGACCGTGTGGTGCCCGGGGGTGGGCTCGGACACACAGGGTGACGCATTTCGGGTGCCGCACGCCAGGTGCGTCCGTCGGAGCCGCCCACGCCGTTCGCTCATCCGTTCGTCGTGCACCCGTTCGGATGCGGTTGGTCTCCCCGGGGAACGGATTCGGAGCCGCCCCCCAGGTCGTGCTACTGTTTTCCACGTCGGAAGGGCCGCCCGGAAGGGAAGCCGGACCGAGGAAGCGCGAAGGGCCACATGGTACCGGCGGTTCCGAGGGTCGGACGGCAAGGAAGACAACACCCATGCGCGGGTGGCGGAATAGGCAGACGCGCTGGATTCAGGTTCCAGTGCCCGAAAGGGCGTGGGGGTTCAACTCCCCCCTCGCGCACAGCGAAGCCCCGCAGATCTTCGGATCTGCGGGGCTTTCTCGTTCCCCCGTGGGGCCCCCGGGGGTGGCCCCACGGTCAGGAGCGGGTGGCGGGCAGCTCGGCGCGGACCTCGAAGCCGCCGTCCTGGGTGGGACCGGCGGTGAGCGTGCCGCCCAGCAGCTGGGCCCGCTCGCGCAGGCCGACCAGGCCGTGGCCGCCGCCCGGCAGGGTCTCGGCCGGGTGCACCGGCGGCGCCTCGTTGCGGACCTCGACCCGCAGCCGGCGGCCCTTCGCCCGGACCCTCACGTGCACCACGGCCTCCGGCGCGTACTTGGTGATGTTGGTGAGCGCCTCCTGGACGGTGCGGTAGGCGGCCCGCTCGACCGCCTCCGGCCACGGGCGGTCGCCGGGGTTCAGCTCGGTGTCGGCGGCCAGGCCGCTCTGCTCGATCAGCCGGGGCAGGTCGGCCAGCCGCGGCTGCGGGGCGAGCGGGGCGTCCGGGAACGGGCCGTTGTTGGTGCCGCGCAGCACCCCGACCATCTGGCGCAGCTCGTCCAGGGTCCGTACGGACAGCTCGCGGATGGTGCGGGCGACGCCCGCGGCGGCCGGGTCGGCGGTGCTCACCTGGAGCGCGCCGGCCTGGATGCTGATCAGGCTGACCTGGTGCGAGACGACGTCGTGCATCTCCCGGGCCAGCCGGCCGCGCTCGCTGATCAGCACCCGTTCGGCGAGCAGTCGGCTCTCCCGCTCCTGGCCGCGGGTCAGCTCGTCCAGGCGGGCGGCCAGTTCCCGCCGGGTGCGGGCGAGCAGGCCGGTGGCGGCCGGGCCGGCGGCCAGCATCACGGCCTGGATGGCGTCCAGGGCGGTGTTCCGGCTGAGGTCGATGACCGGGGTGGGCAGCGGCCAGTGGAAGAAGGAGACCAGGGTGAACAGGGCTGCACAGGGGAACAGCACCCGGGCGCCGGGGCGCTCGGTGGCCACCGTGTAGACGGCGGTGATCGGGGCCAGCCAGATCGCCTCCACCCAGGTGCCGGGCATGGTGAGCAGCAGCACCGCCGTGGGGAAGCGGCGGCGCCAGAACAGGGCGACGGCGGCCAGCGTGGAGAGCGTCATCTGCCACCAGGTGGCGTCCCGGGCCACCAGCGCGGCGTCCAGCAGGGAGTACAGGACGGGCAGCAGCAGCATCAGCCAGGGAGCGGTGCACCAGGCCGGCAGGCGTCTGGACGGCAGCTGGCCGGCGGTCGTCATGCCCCGTCGCCGGGCTTGGGCCGCACCAGGCCGGCCCGGTGGGCGACCACGGCGGCCTGCACCCGGTTGGCGGCGCCGAGCTTGCCGAGGATCGCGCTGATGTGGTCCTTGACCGTGCCGGTGCCGAGGAAGAGCCGGTCGGCGATCTCGGCGTTGGACAGGCCCTCGCCGAGCAGGGCGAGCACGTCGAGCTCCCGGCCGGTCAGGGTGCGGGCCAGCGCGGTGGCCTCGGCGTCCGGACCGCCGCCGTCCACGTAGCCGCCGATCACGGTGCGGGTGACGGTGGGGGAGAGGATGCTGCCGCCCGCGGCGAGCACCCGGACGGCGTGCACCAGCTGCTCGGGGGCGGTGTCCTTGAGCAGGAAGCCGGCCGCGCCGGCCCGCAGCGCGGTGCCGATGTACTCGTCGGTGTCGAAGGTGGTGAGCATCGCCACGGCGGGCGGGTCGGGCAGGGCGCGCAGGCTGCGCAGCACCGAGATGCCGTCGAGGTCGGGCATCCGGATGTCGAGCAGCACCACGTGCGGGCGCAGGCGCCGGACGTACTCCTCGGCCTGCCCGCCGGAGCAGTCGCCGACCACCTCCAGGTCGGGGGCGGAGCCGACGATCAGGCCGAGGCCCGAGCGGACCAGGATCTCGTCGTCGACGATCAGCACGCGGGTGGTGGTGATGGTGCCTCCTCGGTTCGGGCGGCCGGGTTCGGTCGGTCCGCGGGGATCGCTTTTGAGGGTAGGGGTAGGCGGGGCGGGTCGCCGAACGCATGGGGGGGACTGACCCCCGCCGTTCGGCGGGGGTGGGAATCCGCTACCCGGTTCACGTAATTCTCAGGAATGGTGCGGAACCATGGAGTTGGCTGCTCTTTCCGACCTGCCGCTCGATGCGGGCGGTCGGTGGGCGGGGGCGGTCGGTCAGTCCACCGGGCCCGTGCGGGCGCCCGGCGCCGGGCCGTGTGCGGATGCGCCCCACCATCTGATCGTTTGGAATTGAGCTGTGTCGTCCACTGTGAAGTCGGAGCCGTCCGCAACCTCCGCCGGGCCCGGGCCCGCCGGAGCGCTCGACCGCTGGCGCCCGAGGGCCGCCGCCGCCTCCGTCTGGTACCTCCGGCTGCTGGCGCTGCTGAACGTGGCGACGGTCCTGCTGGTGCCGTGGGGGAACCAGGTCAGCGAGCACAACGAGGGTGAGTACTTCACCCCGTACCTGATGACCTCCGGCCTGGCGGCCGCGGTGCTGTCGGTGTTCCTCGCCGTCGCGATGCGGCGGCGCAAGCGAGCCGCGTGGATCTTCAACGCGGCGCTCAGCGGGGTGTTCGCGCTGCTCTACCTGGCGGCCATGCTGCTGCCCGGCGAGCGTTTCAGCAAGCACCCGCTCAACTACGTCTCCACCGCCCTGACCTGCCTTTTCGTGCTGGCGCTGCTGATCGGGCGCAAGGAGTTCACCTCCAAGGGCGACCGCTCCAACCCCAAGACCGCGGCGGCGACCTTCGTCGGCGGGCTGCTGTTCGGCGGCGCGGTCGGCGCGGTGCTGGTCTGGCTGACCAACGAGCTGAACGGCGCCGGCTGGTGGGACCTCTTCCGCTACTCGGTCGGCCGGATGGTCACCGTCACCCCGACCGAGCACCTGCGTTCGGTGATCGCCGCCCCGACCTGGGTGAACGCCGCGATCAACGCGATGGGCGCGGTGCTGTTCCTGCTGGTGCTGTACGTGGCCTTCCGCAGCCCGCGCGGCAAGGAGCTGCTCAACCCCGAGGACGAGGCGAAGCTGCGCGGCCTGCTGGACAAGCAGGGGGAGCGCGACTCGCTGGGCTACTTCGCGCTGCGCCGGGACAAGGCGGTGATCTTCTCCCCCAGCGGCAAGGCGGCGGTGACCTACCGGGTGATCGGCGGCGTCTCGCTGGCTTCCGGCGACCCGATCGGCGACCCGGAGGCCTGGCCGGGGGCGATCGACGCCTGGCTGTCCGAGGCCCGCGAGCACGCCTGGGCACCGGCCGTGATGGGGGCCTCCGAGGAGGCCGGGGTGATCTACGCCCGGCACGGGCTGGACGCGCTGGAACTGGGCGACGAGGCGATCGTCGAGCTGGACGAGTTCTCGCTGGACGGCCGCGCGATGCGGGTGGTCCGGCAGGCGTACAACCGGGTCAAGCGGGCCGGGTACACGGTGCGGATCCGCCGGCACGAGGCCATCTCCGAGGCGGAGATGGCCGAGTTGGTGGCCAAGGCCGACGAGTGGCGCGACGGGGCGACCGAGCGCGGCTTCTCGATGGCGCTGGGCCGGCTCGGCGACCCGGGCGACGGCCGCTGCGTGATGCTGGAGTGCAGCGACGGCGAGGGCGAGCTCAAGGCGCTGCTGAGCTTCGTCCCGTGGGGCCCGGACGGGCTCTCGCTGGACCTGATGCGCCGGGCGCGGGACACCGAGAACGGCCTGATGGAGTTCATGGTGATCGAGCTGCTGCAGCGCGCCGACGAGGTGGGGCTGAAGCGGGTCTCGCTGAACTTCGCGATGTTCCGCTCGGTCTTCGAGCGCGGTTCGCGGCTCGGTGCCGGTCCGGTGCTGCGGCTGTGGCGCTCCGTCCTCGGGTTCTTCTCGCGCTGGTGGCAGATCGAGTCGCTGTACCGCGCGAACGCCAAGTACCGGCCGATCTGGGAACCGCGCTACCTGCTGTTCGAGAAGAGCAGCGAGATTCCGCGGATCGGCATCGCCAGCGCCCGCGCGGAGGGCTTCATCGTGGCGCCGAGCCTGCCCGCCCTGTTCCGTCGCCGGCACGCGGGAGCTGCCGTGGTGGCGCCCCGGGTACCGGTGGCGGTGCGGGACGGGAAGGGGTAGCCCTCCGTCGGGGGGCGGAGGGGGTCGACGGCCGGGGGGTGTACCTAGGACCACTGTTCGTAAGGGACATAGGGCCATCGGTCGTAAGGGGGGTCCGGAGGGGGGATTCGTCTCCCTCCTGAGGATGACGTCGATCCCCATCCATGCCGATGTGGATTTGTTAACTGGCTTCTAATGTTGGGGTAGCTGACAAGTTCCGGGGATTCGGGAGAAACGGTTGTGATTCACAGGACCCACGCGGGGGGCGTGCGAAAGGGGCCGCTGGCGCTAGCCGGAAAGGCCGCTGTCGCCGAGTGGGGAACGTTGTACCTGACGGTCCGGGGTGCGGTGGCGCGGAAGAAGCTCGCCGCATTTCCGCTGGCCACGGCGGCGACGTTTCTGATCCTGCTGTTCAGTGTCGTCCAGCACCTGCCGGGCGGCGAGCGCTTCGTCAACCACATCGGGGTGGTGCGGGCCTCGCTGCCGCTCGACCTCTCGCTGCTGCGGACCCCGCTGTCGCTGTACGTGCCGGCCCTGGACCTGCCGGTCTGGGGGGCGCTGGCCCAGGTGTTCGTGGTCTTCGCGATCGCCGAGGTCGTGCTCGGCCGGCGGATGACCCTGGTGGTCGCCTACGCCTGCACCCTGGCGGGCACGCTGTTCGCCCGGGTCGGGGTGGCGATCGGACCGGGCCACGTGTTCGGCTTCCCGAAGTGGGTCGCCTTCGTGCGCGACACCGGGCCCTCGGCCGCGGTGGTGGCCCTGGCGATCTGCATCGCGTTCCGCACCCGGGCCTGGTTCACCGCCACCCTGGTGGTGGTGCTGATGGTCGGCGAGGCCGTCGTGCTGCCGAACCTGGCGGGCCTGGAGCACGTGGTCGCGGTGATCACCGCACTGCTGATCGCCGTCTCGGTCGAGGTCTTCGGGGACTTCTGGCCGCGGGTGCTGGCCGGGGTCGGTGCCGCCACCTCGGTGGCCACGGTCGCCTCCCGGGAGGTCGCGGCGGAGGCCCGGCGCCGTCCGGCGGGGGCCGTGATCCCCTGAGGGACGCTCCATCTGGCCTGTCGGCCGCGCACGGGGCGCTGCCCGTACGCGGCCGTCACGCGTGCGGCAGGGGCAGCTCGAACCAGACGACCTTGCCCACCGCCTTGCGGGCGGTGCCCCAGTGTTCGGCGAGCTTGGTGACCAGGGTGAGGCCGCGGCCGGTCTCGCCGAGCTGCTCGGCCGGCTCCAGCGAGGGCAGGTTGTGGTTGTCGTCGCTGACCTCGACCAGCAGCTTGTCCACCCGGATCAGCTGGAGCTGCACCCGGTCCCGGGCGACCCGGACGGCGTTCGTGACCAGCTCGCTGACCAGCAGCTCGGTGGTGTCGCTGAGCGCCTCCAGGTGCCAGGCCGCCAGCTGCTCGCGGACCAGCGAACGGGCCCGGCGGACCTCGCGCTGGTCGACCGTGAGGTCCCAGGTGGCCACCTCGGACGGGGCGACCCCGTCGAAGCGGGCCACCAGCAGGGCGACGTCGTCCTTGCGGTCGTCCGAGTGCAGCCGGCGCAGCACCTCGTCGCAGGCCTGTTCGGGGCTCTGCTGGGGGTCGATCAGGTTGCCGCACAGCGCCGCCAGGCCGGCTCCTATGTCACCGCCCCGGACCTCGACCAGTCCGTCGGTGCACAGCACCAGCATCGAGCCGTCCGAGACGTCGATGGTCTTGGCGACGAACGGCACCCCGCCGACGCCGATCGGCGCGCCGGCCGGGATCTCCAGCAGCTCGCCGCTGCCGTCCGGGTGCACCAGGACGGGCGGGACGTGGCCGGCGCTGGCCAGCTCGCAGGTCCGGTTGATCGGGTCGTAGACCGCGTACAGGCAGGTGGCCAGGTGGTCGTCGCCGAGCTTCTGGGCCAGGTTGTCCAGGTGCCGCAGCAGCTGGCCGGGCGGCAGGTCGAGGGCGGCGAGGGTCTGCATCGCGGTGCGGAAGCGGCCCATCGCGGCGGCGGAGTGGATGCCGTGGCCCATCACGTCGCCGACCACCAGGGCGACCCGGCTGCCGGGCAGCTGGATCGCGTCGAACCAGTCGCCGCCGACCTCGGCCTTCGGATCGCCCGGCAGGTAGCGGTGGGCGATCTGCACGCCGGGGATCTGCGGCGGGCGGGTCGGGATCATCGAGCGCTGCAGGGTGGTGGCGACCCGTGCCTCGGCGCGGTGCAGCCGGGCGTTGTCCAGCGACAGCGCGGCCCGTACCGCCAGCTCCTTGAGGGTGGCGGCGTCGCTCTCGTCGAAGGGGGCGCGGTCCGGCAGCCGGAGCAGCTTGAGGATGCCCAGCACGGTGCCCCGGGCGGACAGCGGGACCACCAGCATCGAGCGGCCTGAGACCACCGGGGCCAGCCGGGCGCCGCCGAGGGCGATCGCGTAGTCGACCGCGACGTCCGCGCTGACCACCGGGACCAGCACCGGCTGGTTGAGCTGGAGGGCCATCCCGGGCGGCGTCCGGCGGGGCATGCTCACCAGTGAGCCCTCGGCGAGCACGTGGTCCCAGGCGCCGTCGGTCCGGTTGAAGACCAGGGCGACCCGGCGCAGCATCGTGTCGTCGTCGGGACGGGCGACCGGCAGCTCGGAGTCCGAGATCAGACCGTCCACGAGGTCCACGCAGGCGAAGTCGGCGACCCGGGGGACCAGTACCTGGCACAGCTCGTGGGCGGTGAAGCCGAGGTCCAGGGTGGTGCCGACCTTGCCGCCGACCTCGTTCAGCAGGGCCAGCTGCTCGCCGGCCTGCCCGTTGGTGAGGAACGGGCTCAGCCGGCCGCTCGGCGGACCCCCGGCACCGGCGGGGGCGGGGACGGCGCCGGGCGGGGCCTGCTCCGCGCGGTGCGGCGGGAGGCCGTGGGCGGACGGCTCGACGGCGGCGGCCTGCTGCTCGATGGTGGCTCCTCCTGCGTCGGGGAACGGGACGGGCGGGGCGCCGGCCGGTCCGCCGACGACGGCGGGGCGGACGGCGGGGGTGCTCCGGGCGGCCTCGTGCTCGCGCGGGGCGGGTTCGCGCAGGACCGGTTCGCGTGGGACCGGTTCGCGTGGGGAGGGCAGCGGGCCGGGCGGACGGCGGCCGGGCGCGGACTGCTCGGGCTGCGGGGGCGGACCGAGCCGGGTGGCGCGCTGCTGGGGCGTCGGATAGCGGCGGCCCAGGCCGGCGGCCGCGTGCGCGGTGCCGGTCTGCGGGTCGGAGGGCAGCACCGGCAGCACGGTGACCGCGTCCAGCCGCAGCGCGGGCAGCCCGCCCAGGGCCGCCGCCTCCCGCAGCGGGGCCCGGTGGGCGGCGGGAAGCAGCCGGGCCAGCGGCTCGGGCAGCTCGGCGGCGGGCGGCGTGAGTGCGGCGGTCAGCCCGTGGAAGCCGCCCCGGGCGGAGGGGGCGGCGGCGAACGGCAGCTGCCGCTCGCCGAGCGCGAGCCGGGGGCCGACGGTGCGCAGCGGGCGGGCGTCGGCGGCGAGGGCGAGTAGTCCCCCGGACGGGCCGGGCAGCGGGTAGGCCCACCAGAGCACGTCCCGCTGGTGCTCCTCGCGGTCGGTCACGGTCAGCCGGCCGGCCCAGGGGCGGCCCGCGGCGGTCAGCCCGGCCAGGGTGTCGAAGGCGTCGCAGCGGCGGCGCACGGCGCAGCGGCCGAGCACCCTCGACTCCAGGGCGGGCAGCAGGCCGGAGGCGGGGCGGTCGGTGGCGGCCTCGGAGCGGTGCCCGAACAGCTCCTCGGCAGCCCGGCTCCACTGGGCGATCCGCCCCGTCCGGTCGACCAGGACGAGGGCGAGCCGGACCAGGGCGGCCACTCCGGTCGGATGGTCGCCCGGCGCGGTCCCGGCGCCCGCCGGAAGCGGTGTGGAGTTGGAGTCGGCCACCATGGATTCGGTCTGCTCCCGCCTGGCCGCCGCGCCTGGAGGCGGCCGTCTCTCCGGAGGAAGGCACGCTGTGCGGATACCAGCGAAGCACGGACCGGGCCGAGCTCGACACCGAAACGGGGAGATTCGTCAGGATCGGTTGCGTGTCTCGTGCCGCGCGCCGGTTCGTACCCCCGCTTCACCCGGACGGGGCCTTGGAAGGCGGCGGTAGGGTGGCAGGCCGGACCGCCCGCGCGGCGGCTCCGCAGGACCCAGAAGGCCGGACGACACAGAGGCGAGACCGTGAGCGCGCAGAGCCCCGTCCGCTGGACGGACCCGGAGCAGCAGGAGCTGGAGGAGCGGGTCGCCGCGGCCGAGCTCGCCTGGCTCACCATGGACGTGGACGTGCAGACGCTGCGGGTCGAGATCGACAACTTCGCGCTGATCCACCACCAGCTGCTCGGCCCGCTCTACGCCCGGCTGGACGAGCTGGACGCGCTGGTCGCCGAGGCCGTCGCGGCCCGGACCGGCGCCCCCGAGGACCTGCGCAGGGCCGCCGAGGCGCGGCAGCGGGTCGAGGAGCTGCCCGACCTGGACGCGCTGTTCGACTCGGTACGGGAGAAGTCCGGCGAGGGCGCGGACGAGGCCCCGCCGCCGCCCGCCGCACCGGCCCGGGTGCGCCCCGGGAGGGAGGCCCAGCGGATCTACCGTGAGCTGGTCCGCCGCGCCCACCCGGACCTGACCACCGACGGGGCCGAGCAGCGGCGCCGGGCCGACTTCCTGGTGCGGGTCAACGAGGCCTACGCGTACGGGGACACCGCCGCGCTGGAGAGCCTGGCCGCGGAGTGGTCCACCGCGCCGGAGGCCGCGCCCGCCGTCGACTCCCCCGACCGGCTGGGCTGGCTGCGCCGCCGGCTGGACTGGCTGACCGCCAAGATCGCCGAGACCGCCACCGAACAGGTCCGGCTGGAGCAGACCCCGATGGGGCAGCTGCTCGCCCTCGCCCCGCAGGACCCGGACCGGCTGCTGGAACAGCTCGCCGAGGAACTGCTCGCCAAGGCCGCCTCGCAGCAGGCCGAGCTGGAGCGGCTGCTCGGGGCTCAGAGCCCTGCGCCGGTGGGCCACAATGGCACCGAACCGATCCGACCCCAGGAGAGCCCCACGATGTTCGCGCAGATCCCGACCACCGATGCCGCCTCCGTGCCGGCCGACGCCGCCCTGCTGGACGTGCGGGAGCAGGACGAGTGGGACGCCGGCCACGTGGACGGCGCGCTGCACATCCCGATCGGCGAGGTGATCGCCCGGATCGGCGAGCTGCCGGACGAGAAGCTGTACGTGCTCTGCCGGGTCGGCGGCCGTTCCGCGCAGGTCGTCCAGTACCTGGTGCAGCAGGGCCGGGACGCGGTGAACGTGGACGGCGGGATGTACGCCTGGGAGGGCGCGGGCCGTCCGATGGTCAGCAGCAGCGGTCAGGCCGCCTTCGTCCTGTAGCCACTCGCCGCGCCCGCCCGGAGACGGGTAGGGCAGGATGGGCGCGCGACGCGCCGGTGCGGGCCGGCGGCGCGCCGATCGGGCGGGGGGAGGCCATGACGGAGACCACGGGCCGGGCTGCCCCCGGACGGGAGTGGTCCGGGCCCGCGCAGCTCGTCCTCGGCCTGGCCGCCGCGGTGCTGGTGAGCGGCACCGGGCTGTTCCTCGCCGCGGTGTTCCTGCACGTCGCGCCCGACAACGTGCTGTCCCGCCAGTACCGGGACGAGGTCGACGGCGTGGTGTACCCGGAGTTCGAGCAGAACTGGAAGCTGTTCGCGCCCGATCCGCTGCAGCAGAACGTCAGCCTGGACGCGCGGGTGCGCACCGTCGCGGACGGCGGCGCCACCCGGACCGGGGACTGGATCGGGCTGACCGCCCGGGACATCGCCGCGATCCGGGGCAACCCGGCGCCCAGTCACGTCGACCAGAACCTGCTGCGCCGGGCCTGGGACTTCTACGACGGCTCGCACGACCCGCAGGACGACAAGCCGACCAATCAGCGCGGCAAGCTCGCCGAGCAGTACCTCAAGCGGATCGCGCTGCAGCGGATCGGCCGGGAGGTGGACGGCCGTCGCGTCCTGGAGATCGAGTTCCGGGTGACCACGGCCACCGTGCCGCCGCCGTCCTGGAGCGGTGTGACCGGGTCGCCCGCCCCCAAGGTGCGGGAGCTGCCGTGGTGGCCGGTCGGGGACGAGGACTACCGGGGGCTGGGGTGAACGAGGCGTCGGCGGTGGAGCCGGTGGACGCCGTCCCGCGGCAGTCGTCCGGGCCGGTTCCGCCCCCTGAGCGGGTGCTGCCTGTTCCGGCGCCGCCGCGCGGGCCGGCGGCGGCCTTCGGGCGGGCGATGGAGGCGTTCGGCGGACGGGTGCTCGGACGGCACCAGGCCGCGGTGGTGCGGATCGGCTTCGGGCTGGTCTGGCTCGCCTACCTGCTGCGGGAGTGGCCCAACCGGCGGGTGCTGTACGGCGACCGCTCGCCGTGGTCCATGGAACTCGCCCAGCGGCTGCTGGCCGACGACGGGGCGTTCACCGTGCTGCCCTGGTTCGGCGGACGGCTCTGGTTCGAGCTGGTCTACCACCTGGCCGTGCTGGCCGCCCTGGCCGTGCTGCTGGGCTGGCGGACCAGGGCGAGCACGGTGCTGTTCCTGGTCACCGTGCTGTCGCTGCAGAACCGCGACGTCTTCCTCGGCGACGGCGGGGACAACGTCGTCCACCTGATGGCGGTCTACCTGGTCTTCACCCGCTGCGCCGAGGTGTGGTCGCTGGACGCCCGTGGGTCCGGTCCGGGGCGCAGCGGGGTGGTGCTCTGGGCGCTGCTCGGCACGGCGCTGGCGGTCTGTCAGGCCGGTGGCTTCTCCGGCGACAGCCTGACCTGGACCGCCCCCACCTTCCCGTACCTCGGCTGGGCCCCGCTGTTCTGGGGACTCTGGGCGGTGGCCGGGCTCTGGTGGCTGCTGGGGCGGCTGCGGCCGGCGGGCGAACCGCGGGCGGTGCTCGACGCGCTGGCGAACATGGTCCACAACTGCGCGATGCTGGTGATCGCCGTCGAGGTGGTGCTGATCTACGCCACGGCGGGCTGGTACAAGGTGCAGGGCTCGCGCTGGCAGGACGGCACGGCGCTGTACTACCCGCTGCACCTGGACTACTTCACCCCCTGGCCGGCGCTGTCCGGGCTGGTCGGCTCGGCGTTGCTGCCGGTCTTCCTGATCTCGTACGCCACGGTGATCCTCCAGGTCGCCTTCCCGTTCACGCTGATCAACCGGCGGGTCAAGAACGTGCTGCTGGTGGTGATGATGGCCGAGCACCTGGGGATCGCGGTGGTGCTCGGGCTGCCGGTGTTCTCGCTCGCGATGGTCGCGGCGGACGCGGTGTTCCTGCCGACCGGCGCACTGCTCTGGGCGGCGGCACGGCTCGGGCGGCTCCGGCGGCGGGTGGTGGGAGCGCCCTAGGATGTCGGTATGTCCTGGTTCGCCGCCCTTCGCGACACCGCGCGGACCGGACTCACCCTGGACCGGGCGCTCACCGACCCCAAACGGGCACTGCGCGGCGCGGTCGCCGTGGCGCTGGTGCTGTTCCCGATCCTCGCGGTCAGCGGGGTCAGGCTGGCCACCTCCGCCGCGATGGGGGCGTTCATCGCGGGTGCGGCCACCTTCCAGCGCAGCTTCCGGCCCCGCGCCAGCCTCGCCGTCGCGGCCGGGATCGGGCTCGGCGTCAGCTCCTTCCTCGGCTACCTGGCGGTCGGGGTGTACGGGCTGTTCCCGGTGCTGCTCGCGGTCTGGGCCTTCGGCGCCGGACTCGCCTGGGCGATCGGACCGACCGCCGGGGTCGTCGCCACCAACACCGTCTCGGTGATGCTGATCGTCGTGCAGCTGCCGGTCAGCGTGGCCACCGCGCTCGGCCACGGGCTGGTCGCCGCGTTCGGCGGAGTCGTCCAGGCGGCCGTCATCACCCTGTGGCCGATCGGCAGTTGGACCGCCCAGCGGGGTGCCCTCGCCGACACGTACGCCGAACTCGCCGACTACGCCCGCCGGTTGCGGCAGGACCCGACCGCGCACGTGGACCCGGAGCCGTTCATGACCGCCCGGAACGCCTCCGCCGTCACCCCCTGGCAGGACCGCCACCGACCACCCGAACTGCGGGGCCTGCGCGGCATCGCCGAACGCGTCCGACCCACCCTCGCCGCGCTCGCCGACCCCAAGGTGGGCGCCCCCGAGGAGGGGCCCGAACGCGACCGGGCCCGTGAGGTGCTGGCCGCCGCCGCCGAGGTCATGGACGCCCTCGCCCGGGCGATCCGCGCCGGCGACCCGGTCCGGCTACCCCGCTCCGCTCCCCTGCTCACCGTCGCCGGTACGGACGAGGGGACGCGGCTGCAGGGAGCCGCCCGGCGCTCCGCCCGGAGGCTCGGCGGGCTGCTGCGCAAGGCGGCGGACGCACTGGAGCGGGGCGACGCGGACACCATCACCACGCCCGTGGTCGGGGCCGGCGGGGCGCTGCACAGGCCGTCGATCGCCCGGATGCTGCCGGTCGCGCTGCGCACCGTGCGGCGGCAGCTGCGGCCCCGCTCGGCGATCTTCCAGCACGCCGTCCGGCTCGCCGGGGTGGTCACGGTCGCCTACCTGCTGGCCCGGCCGTTCGGGTTCCACCACGGGTACTGGGCGCCGATGACCGCCGCGATGGTGATGCGGCCGGACTTCGCCCAGACCTACAGCCGGGGCGTCGCCCGGCTCGTCGGGACGGTCGTCGGGGTCACCGTCTCGACGCTGGTGGTGCAGCTGGCCCACCCCGGTGAGTGGGTGCTGGCCGTGCTGGCGGTGCTGTGCATCGGCGGGGCGTACCTCGCGTTCCGGACCGGGTACGCGCTGACGACCGTCGGGATCTCGACGTACGTGGTGTTCCTGCTCGGGCTACAGGCGGGGAACCCGCTGGAGACGGCCTTCGAACGGGTGGGGATGACCCTGCTCGGAGGGTCGCTGGCGCTGCTGACGTACGCGCTGTTCCCCACCTGGCAGACCGCCCGGCTCGGGGAACGGCTCGCCGAGTGGCTGGCGGCGGCCGGGCGGTACGCGGCGGCGGTCGTCGCCTGCTACGAGCAGCCGGCGACGCAGCGGGGGCGGGTCGTGCGGTCGGCGCTGCTGGACTCGCGGGAGGCGCGGTCCGAGCTCATCCAGGCCATGGAACGGGCCGACGCCGAGCCGGGGAGGCACGAGTCCGGGCTGGCCGGGGTCACCCGGCGCCAGGTCGACCGGGCCCGGGCGGCGGTCGGGCACCTCGGACGGGCGGCCCTGCTGTTGGAGGCCCACTTGCCGACCGCGGACGCGGAGCCGGTGCCGGGGGCGGCGGAGTACGCGGAGGAACTCCGGCTGGCCACGGCGCTCGCGGCGGGGGCGTTGCTGACGGGGCAGCCGGTGGAGTTCGGAGCGGTGCGGGCTGCTCAGGAGCGGTTGGAGGCGGGGCTGGTGGCGGGGGTGCAGGGGGATGTGGTGCGGGCGGGGACTCGGTTGGTGGGGGTGGCCCTTCGAGATCTGGAGCGGGCCCTTCGGGGGAGTTCTGAGCGGTAGGGGGTGCTGTGGTGGGGGGTTGGTGTTTGGGGGGTGGGCTTTCGGGAGAGTGGGTGGCCGGGGGGGGGGGGGGGGGGGGGGGGGGGGGGGGGGGGGGGGGGGGGGGGGGGGGGGGGGGTCGGGGGGTGGCCGCTCCGGGGGCTGGGTGATTTTCGGACTGCCGACTCTCATTGAGGGGGGTGCTCGCCGTTGGCAGTCTGAAAGTCACCCGTTACGCCCCTCTCCGCGGCCACCCCCTCCACCGCCCCTCCCGCAGCGCGTCCCTCTCGCCTGGTTGGGTGAGGGGGTGGGCGTGGGGTGAGGGGCGAGGTGGGGTGAGGGGGTGGGCGTGGGGTGAGGGGCGAGGTGGGGTGAGGGGGTGGGCGTGGGGGAGGAGGAGGGGTGTGCGGCCGCTGGGAAGAGGGGGGTGGCTGTGGGTGGGAGAGTGGGGGGATGGATGACGAGGTGGTGCGGGCGTGGCGGGTCGTTGAGCAGGAACCGGGGGTGGTGCTGCTGGACGGGTTTCATCCGCTGAAGCATGCGCTGCGGTTCGGGGGTGGGGTTCGGCGGGTTCTGACGGGGGACCGGGCGGCGCTGTTGGCGTTGGCGGGGGAGCTGGCGCCGGATGTGGTTCCGGCGTTGGAGGGGCTGGCGGTGGAGGTGTCGGAGGAGCGGTTGCGGGGGTTGGCGCCCCGGTTGCATCCGACGGGGGTGATCGCCCTGGCGGTGCGGCCGTCGGTGGAGGCGAACCGGGCGGTGTTGGGGCGGCGGCCCCGGCGGGCTCCGGTGGTGGTGTTGGAGAACCCGCGGAACCTGGGGAACGTCGGGGCGGTGATCCGGTTGGCGGCCGGGTTCGGGGCCACCGGAGTGGTGACCACGGGGGATCTGGATCCGTGGCATCCGACGGTGCTGCGGGGGAGCGCGGGTCTGCACTTCGCCACGGCCGTGGAGCGGGTGGCGCTGCCGGAGCTGCCGGCCGGGCCGCTGTACGTGCTGGATCCGGAGGGGACGGACATCCGGGACCTGCCGTTTCCGGATGATGCGCTGCTCGCCTTCGGGACGGAGCGCCACGGTGTGTCGGCGGAGCTCAAGGCGCGGGCCGATCGGCTGGTCGCGGTGCCGATGCAGCCGGGGGTGTCCAGTTTCAATCTGGCGACGAGCGTGGCGATGGGGCTCTTCCACTGGATGTCGGGGAAGCGCTGAGGCGCAGTCAGCGCGGGTTGGCGGGCGAGTACTCGGGACCGGTCCAGCCCAGCGGGGTGGCGTCGGCGAGCTCGCGGACTCCGGTGACGGTCAGTTCGACCATCCGCTCGGCGCCCGGCGCGGCCTGACGGGCCTCCTCGGACCAGTCGGTGCGGGCCTCGCCGGTGATCAGCAGGGCCCCGCCGGTCTCCCAGTCGGGCAGCAGCAGGCCGGCTCGCGGGTTCAGCTCCAGGTTTCCGAGCGTCATGAACATCGCGTTGCCGCGGTACTCGGGCCAGCGCACCCGGTCCGGCGCGACGGCCTCCAGGAAGCCGGGGAAGCCGCCTCGGTGCGAGGCGTCCACCCGGCCGTCCGGGCCGGCGGTCGCGATGAAGAAGGTGTCCGAGGTGTTCACGGCGAGCCGCTGGGCCGTGGACAGGACCGGGCCCTCGGCGATCGTGCGGGGCGGGCCGGCACCCGGGCGGTCCAGCGGGGTGCGGCGCTGGATGTACTTCGGGCAGTTGGACACCACCTCCTCGGCGTGGACCGTGAGCCCGCCCCGGCCGTCCGGGGCCGAGCGGCCGTTGAGCCGCATCCGGCGGCGGCCGGCCGGGTCCAGGGCGATGGTGCCGACCTGTGCCGGGCGGGCCAGGGCCTCGGCCAGCGGGTCGGCCTCGGCCGGGTGGGCGGCGACCGTCACGGTGCGCTCGTCCGCGGCCCGGAGGAAGCCGGCCGGACCGGAGAGCTGGGTGGCCCAGATCCGGCCGTCCCGGTCGGCGGCGCCGACCACCAGCATCCGCCGCTCGGTCAGGAAGCGGGCGGCCACCGCCGGGACGGTGCTGCGGATCGACCGACCGGCGTGGTCGGCCCGGTCGAGGACCCCGGCGCGGGCCTGGGCGGTCCGCTCACCGGAGTGGTAGGGCGTGCCGATGGTCGTCACGGTGTGCTCCGTCTAGAAGAAGCCGCAGGTCGGGGCGCCGGTGGTGGGGGCTTCGGCGGTGGTCTCGTCCACGCCGGTGCGGGTGTAGACCTCCAGCCGGATGCCGTCCGGGTCGTTGAAGAAGATGCCGCCGGAGGCGGAGCCCTCGCCGTGCGGGACGACGCCGTCGTAGGCGAACTCGGCGCCCAGGTCGCGCAGCAGGTCCTCGGTGGCGCGGACCTCGTCGAGGCTCTCGACCTCGAAGGAGAGGTGGTGCAGGCCGGGGGTCACGGTGGAGAAGGCCCCGGTGCTCTGCTGCCAGAGCGTGACCACCAGGCGGCCGTCACGGCCGAGCATGGCGTAGCGGCGCTCGGGGTCGGTGCCCTCGTGGGCGAGCTGGAGGCCGAGGACGGCGCGGTAGAAGTCGATCGAGCGGTTCAGGTCGGTGACGTTCAGGCCCACGTGGCCGGTCTGCAGGGTGGTGCTGGACATGCCTGGTCACTCCCGTGGCTGGGGTTTCCGGCGAGGCCGACGCCTAACCGGTGTAGATCAGGCTAGGGGTTAGGTGATGGAGGGTCAACCTGTTCTGCGGCGTGAAGTGGTTAGGTTGGGGCACGCGAAAGCCCCGCCGGACCGTCAGGTCCGGCGGGGCTCGGAGGGGGAACGGGTCAGGCCCACTCCCAGCGGATGCCGATGTGGCCCGGCTGCTGGTCCGGGGCCAGGACGTGGGCGCTCGCCGAGGCACCGATCCACAGCTGTTCGCGGCGGTGGTCGACGTCGGCGCCCGGCTCGCGGTCGTAGCGCTCGCAGTGCGCCGGGACGGCCGCCGGGTCGAAGTGCACCTGGAGCACGTACTCGCGCACCGGGGTGGCGAAGCGGCGGCTGTACTCCATGGTCGGACCGCCCGGGGGGATCTCCACCTCGTACTCGAAGACCGTGCTGTCGCCCAGTCCGAGCGGGCGGTCCAGCATCAGCTCGGCGACGGTCAGCCCGGTCTCCGGGCGGCGGCGGACCCTGCCCAGCCGGCCGTGCCGGACCGAGGTGATCTCCGGGCAGCCGGTGGCCTCCTCGTCGGCCTTGTGTACGACCATGCAGCGGCCGACGCCGCCGACCGTGGCGCGCACCACCTGGCGCATCCGCAGCAGGTTGCCGCGCCGTTCGGCGTCCACGTAGTACGAGTCGTGGATGCTGAGCCGCTCCAGCTCGCCGGCCGGCGGGGCGTCCAGTTCGGCGAAGATGGCGGCGATCTCCTGCTCGCCCGGCCAGACGTCCTCCAGCCCGAGGTGGAGGGTGTTGGCGGCGGCGGCCCAGCGGCCGCGCGGGCGCGGCGGGCCGAGCAGCGAGGAGAGCGCGCTGTGCGGCAGGCCGAGCAGCTCCTCCAGCAGGTGGACGGCGCGCAGCGAGCTGGCCCGTTCGGGCTGGCTGCGGCCGCGCCTCCAGTAACTCAGCGTCGTGACACTGACCCTGACGCCCCGTTGGGCGAGGGCGGCGCGAATCCGGTCCAGGCTGAGGCCGCTGGCCTCGATGGCCAGGTGAAGGGCGTCCGCGAAGCCGCCGGCCGGGGCGGGACGACCGGCGGACGGCGCGGGGGTCGGGTTCGGCGGCGGCGCCGGCACGGGCGGGTCGGGTCGCTCCGTACGCGATCCGACCAGCCGCAGCCGCGCGGCGTCCTGAGGTTGCTGTGCGGCCATGCGGTGACCCTCCCCACCAGGTGAGTTCGGTGGCACCGGGCCGATGCCGGGGTGCGCCGCCAGCGGCTTCACCGAGCTTTGGGGAACCCTATGCACGGTCGAGAGGCTACGTCATCAGTCGTGCGTATGACAGTGGTCACGGCAGGTGGACCGCAAGGTTAGCGATCTTGAAACAGTCCGGAAACACGACCGGAACGCCGGGCCGGGGAGACGGTGAACCGGGCGGAAACGGACACCGCCGGGGCGGGCCCTGTCGGCGCCGCCCCGGCGGGGGTCTGGCTGGTGCTACCGGCCGGTGATCACTTGACGTTCAGGGCGACGTCGTCGATCACGAAGCTGGTCTGGTTGGAACCGTCCTCGGTGCCGGTGAACGTGAGGGTCACGGTCCGGCCGGCGAAGGAGGTCAGGTCCAGGGTCTGCTGCACGTAGCCGGCGGCCGAGTCCACGTTGGACCAGCTCTTCAGCGTGGTGTTGCCGGCCTTGAGGGTCAGCTTGTCGTACGCGGTGCCGCCGGTCTCCGCGGTGTCGATGTGCAGCGCGAAGGTGAGGGTGGCGGAGGTGCAGCCGGCCGGGACCGAGACGGTCTGCGACAGGGTGTCGGTGTGGGTGGTGCCGTAGCCGTCCAGCCAGGCCTTCCAGCTGCCCGAGTGGGCCGGTTCCGAGGAGCCGTTGTCGACGACGGCCGAGGAGGTGGTCCACGGGGCGGCGGTGCCGGTCTCGAAGCCGCCGTTGCCGATCAGCTGGGCGGCGGTGCAGCCGCCGACGGGCGGCGGGGTGGTGCCGCCGGTGGTGCCGCCGAGCAGGGCGGTGGTCAGGGCGTCGGCGACCGGGCTGCCCCAGCCGGTGACCTGGTCGTAGCCCTGGCCGGCCGAGTAGTCCTGGTTGGCGCCGGTGGTCACGTCGTGGAAGGCGCTGCCGTAGCTGCTGCTGTTCGCGACCGAGTACAGCTTCGGGCTCGCTTCGCCGAGGGCGGGCTGTCCGGCGGCCTTGGCCTTCTGGTTGAACTGGGCGGCGTAGCCGGACCACAGCGGGGCGGCCGCGCTGGTGCCGCCGATGACCTGCCACGCACCGCCGGTGTAGACCGCGAAGCCGCTCTGCGGGTCGGCGTTGGAGGAGACGTCCGGGACGGTGCGCATGGTGCCGTTGATGCCGGTGCCGGTCTGCCAGCTCGGCTTGCCGAACACGGTGGAGACGCCACCGCCGGCGGTGCTCCAGGCGCTCTCCGAGGAGTAGCCGTTGGCACCGCTGACCTGGAGGTTGGTGCCGCCGACGCCGGTGTTGTGCGGGCTGGAGGCCGGGAAGTCGACCGACTTCACGGTCGCGCCGCTGGTGGAGCGGGTGCAGTCGCGGGAGCCGTCGTCGCCGGAGGCGGAGAAGATCGAGATGCCCTGGGCGGCGGCCTGCTTGAAGGCGTTGTCGACGGCCGTCATGGAGGCGGCGGTGGTGTCCGGCTCGCAGGAGCCCCAGGAGATCGAGATGACCGTGGCCTTGTTGTCGGCCACGATCCTGTTGGCCATGTCGATCTCGCCCTGGTCGTTGTTCGGGGCCTCGTAGACCAGCTGGGTGGCCTTGGGGGCCGCTCCGCGGACGATCTCGCTGTCCAGCTCGACCTCGCCCTCGCCCTGGCCGGGCGCCGAGTCGTAGGAGGCGCCGTCCACGGAGACGGTGCTGACGGCCGGGCCGGTCAGGCCGTACTGGGCGTCGTAGCTCGTCAGGTCGGAGGACTTGTAGCCGTCGAACTCCCAGAGGGCGACGGTCGTGCCGGTGCCGTCGGCGCCGGTCTTGTCCAGGTTGTAGGCGCCCTGGTACTGGGCCGGGGTCATGCCGCTCGGGGACGAGGTGGCGGCGTTCGGGGTGACCGCGTTCGGCCTGGACAGGTGGTTCTTGCGCACCGCGTGGTTGTCCAGGCCGCTCACGCCCTGGATCACGGCGGCCAGGTCGGAGGGGATCGAGGCGGCGTCGTCGTTGGCGAAGAAGGTGCGCTGCTGCTGCGGGTCCACGTAGGAGCTCTCGTGGGTGCCGAAGGCCCGGGACACCTGCGCGGTCGTGCCGTGGGCGTTGACCACCTGGCGGTTGGCGCTCACGCCGCTCACCGTGAGGCCCTGGGCGGCCAGGTACGCCTTGACCTGCTGGACGTTCTGCTCGGTCGGACCGTACCGGGCGGTGAACTGCTCGGGCGTCAGGTAGCGGCCGTACTCGGGTGCGCCGGGGGTGGTGACCGCGGCGAGGAAGCGGTCCAGCTCGGCGGAGTCGCGCAGCTTCAGGTCGACGGTCACCGAGATCTGCTGCTCGGCCGGGACGTCGCCCTTCTTCTCCGAGTGGGCGACCGCGGGGTTCACGGTGTTCGGCAGGGCGACGCGCGGGGCGGCGTGGGGGGTGGCGGCCTGCGCGGTGGAGACGCCGAGCGAGACGGCGGTCAGCGGCAGGACGGCTATCGCGGCGGCGACGGCGAGGGAACGGTGGCGCAACGGATCCTCCTCTGGCCGGCCGTGGGGAGCCGGCAAGGGGCAAGGCGTTCCGAGGGGTTCGGGAACGCTGGCTAGAACATGTCAGAGCGGACCGCCGCTGTGGATCATGGTCCGGCAATTCGTTGCTAAAAAACAGTCAACTGTGGAGGGCTGGAAAGCCGGGGATTCCATACAGTGAATGTCCGGAATTCCGGCGTCGGTCCATACCAATTCAGGTCGGTGGGCGCGGTCGTAGAATCGGACCGAGCCGAGGGAGAGCGATGACTGACGTGATGCCGGACCCGAGGGACCACCGACCGCTGATCGGCGAGCCGCTGGCGCTCGACCTGCTCAACACGCGCTGGGCCGGGACGCCCGTCAACGACGCGCTCACCGGCGTCGAGCAGTACGGCATCTGGCTCTCCACCAACGGGCTGAGCGAGCGCTGCGCGGCCGACGAGGCGGGGCTGGCGGCGATCCGGCAGGCCCGCGAGGCGATCGAGCTGGCCACCCAGGACGCCCGGGAACAGGGCGAGTTGAGCGCACGGGCCCGCGACGGGCTGGACGCGGTGCTGGCGCACGGGCGGATCCGGCGCGCGGCCGGTCCGGGCGGTGCCGAGGACCGGGTCGAGGCCGACCGGCCGGAGTGGCTGGCGCCCTGGCTGGCGGCTGACGACTTCCTCGCGCTGCTCGGGCGGGGTGCTCACCGGGTGAAGCAGTGCGCACACGAGGCGTGCATTCTGCATTTCTTCGACGCCTCGCAGAACGGGCGCCGGCGGTGGTGCCGGATGGCGGTCTGCGGGAATCGGGCGAAGGCGGCGCGGCACTACGTGAAGGCGCGGGGTTAACGGACGACCGAACGAAGGGTCGGCGGGGCAGGGCGCGGCCGGGGGTCGATCCGCCGGCCCCGGCCGCGCCCGGGGCCGGTCAGGCCTCGGCGGGGCTGCCCAGCCAGCTGGTGAGGGCCCCGCGCAGCTCGCCCTGGCCCGGGTCGACGGCGGCCCAGGCGACGTAGCCGTCCGGGCGGATCAGCAGGACGGTGTCGGCCAGCTTGCCGTGCGGGTCGGCGGGGGCGGCGGTGACCAGACGGTCCGCCCAGGGGTCGACGGCGGTCAGCTCGTCATTGCTGACCAGCACGAACCTCCCGGCGCGCAGCGCCTCGTAGAGCCGCTCGGGGCCGGCCGGGGCGCCCTCGGCGGGCTTGCTGAGGGCGGTCAGCCGCAGGTCCGGGACGCGCTTGCCGACCTGCGGGTGGGCGCCCTTGGGGGCGGGGTAGGAGATCTCGATGCCGGAGACCATCCGGGCGCCGCGCTCGGTGAGCAGGTCGAGGTGGCCGCCGATCGCGGTGAGCGCCCCGCGCAGGGCGCGGGTGGGGGCGGACTCGGCGAGGGCGATCCGGATCAGCGCGCCGGAGGTGCGCAGCACCGTCCTGGCGACCGGGTGCCGCTCGGCCTGGTAGGTGTCGAGCAGCGCGTCGGTGGCCCGGCCGCGGAGGGCGGCGGCGAGCTTCCAGGAGAGGTTGGCGGCGTCCTGGAGGCCGGTGTTCATGCCCTGGCCGCCGGCCGGGGAGTGGCAGTGGGCGGCGTCGCCGGCCAGGAACACCCGGCCCGAACGGTAGTTGGGGGCCTGGCGTTCGTCGCTGTGGAAGGTGGAGCTCCACCGCACGTCGTGCAGGCCGTAGTCCTCGCCCTGGGTGGCCTGGACGATCGCGGTGAGCTGCTCGGGGGTGGGGGTGGCACCGTCCGCGTGCTGCTCGTTGCGGTCCCACGCGATGACCCGGTACCAGCCGTCGCCGAACGGGGCGACGAAGGAGAAGCCGGCCTTGTTGGCGCCGACCGCGATCGCGTCGGCGGGCTCGCGCTCCAGCCGGACGTCGGCGAGCATCACGGAGTCGACCACGGACTCGCCGGGGAAGGGGATGCCCAGCAGCTCGCGGACGGCGGAGTGGACGCCGTCGGTGCCGACCGCGTAGCGGGCGCGGTGGCTCCGCCCGTCGTGGGTCTCCAGGGTGACGCCCTCGGCGTCCTGGCGCAGCCCGGTGACCTCGGCGCCGCGCAGGATCACGGCGCCGGCCCGCTCGGCGCGCTCCAGGAGCAGCCGTTCGACGTGGTACTGCGGGGTGATCAGGACGAACGGGAAGCGGCTGGGCAGCGAGCTGAGGTCGATCCCGAGCCGGTTCATCATCCTCAGCCCGACGAGTGGGCGGCCGGTGGCGATGAGCTCGTCGGCGAGGCCGCGGGCGTCCAGCAGTTCCAGGCTGCGGGCGTGCACGGCGAAGGCGCGGGTGAGGTTGGACTCGGTGGTGCGCTTCTCCAGCACGGTGACGCCGACCCCGGCGGCGGCGAGGTCGCCGGCCAGCAGCAGTCCGGTCGGTCCGGCGCCGACGACGATCACGTCGGTTTCGGTGGTCGGCTTCACGGTCATCTATCAGCTCCCGTTGTTCGGAGGGCGGTTGGACGCCGTTTCCGGCGCTCTCCCAGCCTCCATCATCGCTGGCGCCCGCGGAGCTGTGAACCGCCGGTCCCCCGGTGGTCGATGACCACCGGGGGACCGGAGCGCACGGGCTCAGCCGTGCCGGCGGATCTCCACCGTGCGGAACCGGTTGGCGACGAAGGCGCCGTCGCAGTAGGCCGAGTTGGCGGCCGGGTTGGCGCCGGTGCCGTGCAGGTCGGAGAAGGCGGCGGTCTGGTTGGGGTAGACGCCGCCGGTGAGGTTGAGCGAGAGCGAGACGCCGGAGTCCAGCGCTGCCTCGACCAGCAGGGCCTCCACCTCGGGCGAGGTGGTGTAGCCGGAGGCCGTCATGGCGCCCTTCTCGCGGACCGTGGTGCGCAGCAACTCCACGGCGGCGGGGGTGGATTCGACGGCGACGGCGAAGGAGACCGGGCCGAAGCACTCGGTGCGGAAGACCGTGCGGTCGTCCGGCTTGTCGGCGTTGAGCTTGACCAGCGCCGGGGTGCGGACGGTGGCGCCGGGGAAGTCGGGCGAGACCACCGCGCGCGGGGCGAGGGCGAGTTCGCCGTACTCGCCGCCGGCCGCGGCGGCCGAGCGCTGCAGCACGCCCGGGTTGACCACGGCACCGAGGATGGCGGCGGCGCGGGCGTCGTCGGCGAGCAGGCCCTCGATGGCGGCGGCGAGGTCGGCGACGACCTGGTCGAAGGACTTGTCCCCCTGGTCGGTGCGGATGCCGCCGCGCGGGATGAGCACGTTCTGCGGGGTGGTGCACATCTGGCCGCTGTAGAGCGAGAGGGCGAAGGCGAGGTTGCCCAGCATGCCCTTGTAGTCGTCGGTGGAGTCGATGACGACGGCGTTGACGCCGGCCTTCTCGGTGTAGACCTGGGCCTGCTTGGCGTGCTCCTCCAACCAGTCGCCGAAGGTGGTGGAGCCGGTGTAGTCGATCATCTTGATCTCGGGGCGCACGGCGAGGGTCGCGGCGACGGTGCCGCCCTCGTGCTCGGCGGCCAGGCAGACCAGGTTGGCGTCGAAGCCGGCCTCGCTGAGCACCTCGCGGGCGATGGAGACCGTCAGTGCGAGCGGCAGGACGGCCCGCGGGTGCGGCTTGACCAGCACCGGGTTGCCGGTGGACAGCGAGGCGAACAGGCCGGGGTAGCCGTTCCAGGTGGGGAAGGTGTTGCAGCCGATCAGCAGCGCGAGGCCGCGCGGGACGACGGTGAACTCCTTGGTCATCACCAGCGGTTCGCGCTTGCCCTGGGGCTTGGTCCAGCCGGCCTGCCGGGGCAGCCGGGTCTGCTCGGCGTACGCGTAGGCGACGGCTTCCAGTCCGCGGTCCTGGGCGTGCGGGCCGCCGGCCTGGAAGGCCATGCCGTAGGCCTGGCCGGTGGTGTGCATGACGGCCTGGGCGAACTCGTGGGAGCGGGCGTTGATCCGGTGCAGGATCTCCAGGCAGACGGCGGCGCGTTCCAGCGGGGAGGCGGCGGCCCACCCGGGCTGGGCGGCGCGCAGCGCGGCGATCAGCCCGTCCGGATCGGCGTGCGGGTAGGTGATGCCCAGCTCGATGCCGTACGGGGAGGCCTCGCCGCCGACCTGGTCGCCGTCGGTGGGGTGGCCGTCGAGGACGAAGGGCTTGCCCAGCAGGGCGTCGAAGGCGGCCTTGCCGTCGGCCGGGCCGCTCTCGCCGTAGGCCTTCGGGAACTCCGGGTACGGGGACCAGTAGTCGCGCTTCGCGGCGGCGGAGAGCGCGGCGTCCAGGGTGGCCTGGTGGCGCTCGACCAGCTCGCTGACGAGGGGGTGGGTGACCGCTGCGGACATCTGTGCGCTCCTCAGGGGGGAGGACGGGACACGTCACAGAGTAACCGAACGATCGGTCGGCTCAAGAGGGTGCAGGGGACGGATTCCGGTGGCGAGGGGGCGGAGTCCTGCGGGAACGCGAAGGGGCGCGTCCGGTTCGGACGCGCCCCTGGTCGGATTCGGGGGGGCCGGTCTACGGCACGCCGAGCTCGAAGATCACGTACCCGGCGTACCAGCCCGAGGCGATCGCGCCGGTGCCCAGCACGGCCGCCAGCACCGGCCAGCTGAGCTTGCGCATCCCCACCGCGAGCGCGATGAACAGCGGGAACGCCGGGAGGAGGTAGCGCGAGACGTTGCCGAAGATGCCCAGGCTGCCGAGCACCGAGACGATGGTGGCCAGCGTGTACGCGGTCAGCACCAGCGGCGGGCGCAGCCGGACCAGCAGCACGATCAGCACCGGCAGGCTGAACACGATCAGGGTGGCCAGCAGGTCGGGCACCGGGAAGGCGAAGGGGTAGTCGTTGCGGCCCAGCAGCACCCCGCGGACCGCCTGCCAGGTGCCCTGGCCCCAGTCGAAGTAGTGCAGCCAGGCGTCGTGCTGGATGCGGAAGTAGCCGCCCCACTCGCCGGTCTTCCAACCCACCCAGGCCACGTAGCCGAGCAGGCCGGCCGGGGCCATCAGCATCGCGGCCAGCGGGCGCAGCACGCCGCTCTCCCGCCGGTACAGCTCGACCAGCGCGGCCAGGCCGACGGCTCCGATCAGCGCCGCCGCGGTCGGCCGGTTGAGCCCGGCGACCAGGGTGACCGCCCCGGCCGCGACCCACTGCCGGGTCATCGTGAAGTAGCAGGCCCAGGCGGCCAGCGCGACGAACAGCGAGTCCGAGTAGACCGCCCACTCGGCGCCCGAGCCGGGGGCGATCGCCCAGATCCCGGCGGCGATCACGCCCGCCCGGGGGCCGGCCAGCCTGTCCACCACCGCGTAGATCCCGGCGGCGGCGAACAGCGAGGCCAGCACCGAGACGAGCATCCCGGCGCCGTACAGGCCGAGGCCGGTGACGTCCGAGGTCAGCCGCATCAGGCCCGGGTAGAGCGGGAAGAAGGCGGCCGAGTTCTGCTCGATGGTGAAGCCGGGCTGGCCGCCCGGGATCGGGATCAGCGCCGGGTGGTAGCCGAACTGGGCGACCTGCTGGTACCACCAGCCGTCCCAGCTGGCCAGTACGTCCCAGGGGTGGGCGCCGCCGCCGAACCGGGCCGGCTTCTTGGCGTACTCGCCGGCGAAGGAGAGCAGCTTCATGAAGACCGCGAAGCCGATCAGCTTGAGCACCGCGTAACACCACACGGCCGGCCCGAAGCGGACCACCAGGGCCCGCGCGCGCTCCTGCCAGGGGTGCGGGACGTCCGCCGGCTCCTCGCTGCGCTGCTCGGGCACGTCGGAGGAGACTGCCGGTATTGCGTTCATCAGCTGTGGACCCCAGCCTGCTGGACGTGGACGATCGTCCGCAGATTCTAGGGCCTGCCCCTTCCGGCAGGTGTGGACCAACGACCCGATCGAGTGGCCCGGGGGGCGTCCGGGGATACTCGGAGGATGGCCGATCACACCACGCGCACCGCCTACACCGTCGAGTCACTGCTCGCCGTGACCGTCGACGTGTTCAACGAGCGCGGTTACGACGGCACCTCGATGGAGGACCTCTCCCGGGCGGCCGGGATCTCCAAGTCCTCCATCTACCACCACGTCCGCGGCAAGGAGGAACTGCTGCGGCTGGCGGTCGGGCGGGCGCTGGACGGGCTGTTCGCGATCCTGGCCGAGCCGGCCGCGGTGGAGGGCCCGGCGGTGGGGCGGCTGGAGCACGTGGTGCGGCGCACCGCGGAGGTGCTGCTGGCGGAGCTGCCGTACGTGACGCTGCTGCTGCGGGTGCGCGGCAACACGGCCACCGAGCTGTGGGCGCTGGAGCGGCGGCGGGACTTCGACCACCAGGTGGCGGAGCTGGTGCGGGCGGCCGTCGCGGACGGTGCGCTGCGCGGGGACGTGGAGCCGCGACTGGCCACCCGGCTGCTGTTCGGGATGATCAACTCGATCGTGGAGTGGTACCGGCCGGGGCTGAAGGCGGCGGACGGGGTCGCGGACGCCGTGGTGCACCTGGCCTTCGACGGGCTGCGGGCCAGGTAGCCGGCCGGTTCGGGCCCTCAGTCCGGGGGGACCTGGTCGGTCTCCTCGAACACCAGCATGGTTCGTGTGCCGAGCACCTGTGGGATGGACTGGATGCGGTTGAGCACCAGCTCCCGCAGGGCGTGGTTGTCGGCGGTGTGCACCAGCAGCAGGACGTCGAAGTCCCCGCCGACCAGCGCGATGTGGGCGACCCCGGGCAGCTCCAGCAGCTGCTCGCGCACGGTGCGCCAGGAGTTCTGGACGATCTTCAGGGTGATGTACGCGGACGCGCCCTGACCTGCCCGTTCGTGGTCCACCCTGGCGGTGAAGCCGCGGATGATGCCGTCCTCCACCATCCTGGAGATCCGGGCGTACGCGTTGGCCCGGGACACGTGCACCCGCTCGGCCACCGAGCGGATGGAGGCGCGACCGTCCTGCTGCAGCAGCCGCAGGATCGACCGGTCGACCCGGTCGAGTCTGGACATCTGTTCAGCCGACATGACCCCCCACCCTCACCGATTGGACGCACTGCCACCAGTCGACCGCCGCTCAGGCCGAATGTCCACCACCTTGTCACGCTTCTGGTCAAGATGAACAGACGACCGAACAATCGGTAGGGAGCCCCCGCCCCCCATGGAGGTGCCCCGAGATGACCGTTCTCGACCACAGACACCACACGGGCGTGCCCGGGTGGATACCCGGAGCGACCGCTCCGCGCACCGATCCGGCTCCCCTCCTCCCGGACGTCTCCCCCGTCCGGGTGCTCGGCACCCCCGCGCTGGAGAAGCAGGACCCGGCGCTGCTGCGCGAGCTCTACCGGCGACTCGTCGTCGGCCGGCGCTACAACCAGCAGGCGACCACCCTGACCAAGCAGGGCCGCCTCGCCGTCTACCCGGCCTCCACCGGCCAGGAGGCCTGCCAGATCGCCGCCGCCCTGGTGCTCGGCGAGGACGACTGGCTGTTCCCCAGCTACCGCGACACCCTCGCCGTGGTCTCCCGCGGCGTCGACCCGCTGGAAGCGCTGACCCTGCTGCGCGGGAACGCCCACACCGGCTACGACCCGCGCGCCAGCCGCACCGCCCCGCTCTGCACCCCCCTCGGCACCCAGGCCCCGCACGCCGTCGGACTGGCGCACGCCGCCCGGCTGCGCGGCGAGCCGGTGGTCGCGCTGGCCCTGCTCGGCGACGGCGGCACCAGCGAGGGCGACTTCCACGAGGCGCTGAACTTCGCCGCCGTGCTCCGGGCTCCCGTGGTCTTCCTGGTGCAGAACAACGGCTACGCGATCTCCGTCCCGCTCAGCGCCCAGTCCGCCGCGCCCAGCCTGGCCCACAAGGCCGTCGGCTACGGCATGCCCGGCCGGCTGGTGGACGGCAACGACGCGCCCGCCCTGCACTCCGTCCTCACCGAGGCCGTCGAGCGCGCCCGGGCCGGCGGGGGCCCGACCCTGATCGAGGCGCTGACCTACCGGATCGAGGCCCACACCAACGCCGACGACGCCACCCGCTACCGCACCCAACCCGAGGTCGACGCCTGGCGGGAGCACGACCCGATCCTGCTGATGGACCGCGCGCTGCGCGAACTGGACCTGCTGGACGACGGGTTGGTGCAGGACGCGGCGGACGAGGCGGAGGCCCTGGCGGCCCGGATGCGGGCCGAGTTCCACGCCGACCCGGAGCTCGACCCGATGGCGCTGTTCGCCCACGTCTACGCCGAGCCCACCCCCCAACTGCGCGAACAGGCCGCCCAGTTGTCCGCCGAGCTGGCCGCCGAGGCCGAGGTGCAGCACTGATGTCGACGGCTGTCTCTTCCCGTACCGCCTCGATGGCGCAGGCGCTCAACTCCGCCCTGCGGGACTCCCTGCGCGAGGACCCGACGGTCCACGTGCTCGGCGAGGACGTCGGCGCGCTCGGCGGCGTCTTCCGGATCACCGACGGACTCGCCGCCGAGTTCGGTCCCGACCGCTGCCTGGACACCCCGCTGGCCGAGGCCGGCATCCTGGGCACCGCGATCGGCATGGCGATGTACGGGCTGCGCCCGGTGGTCGAGATGCAGTTCGACGCCTTCGCCTACCCCGCGCTGGAACAGCTGTTCTCGCACGTCGCCAAGATGCGCAACCGCACGGCGGGCAAGCTCCCGCTGCCGATCACCGTGCGGATCCCGTACGGCGGCGGCATCGGCGGCGTCGAGCACCACAGCGACGCGTCCGAGGCGTACTACACCAGCACCCCCGGCCTGCACGTCGTCACCCCGGGGACGGTCGCCGACGCGTACGGGCTGCTGCGCGCCTCGATCGCCTCCGACGACCCGGTGGTCTTCCTGGAGCCCAAGCGGCTCTACTGGGGCAAGGCCGGGTTCGACCCGGCGGCGCCGGTCGAGCCGATCGGCCGGGCCGTGCTGCGGCGCACCGGCACCTCGGCGGTCCTGATCACCTACGGTCCCTCGCTGCCGGTCTGCCTGGAGGCGGCCGAGGCGGCGCAGGCCGAGGGCTGGGACCTCGCCGTGCTGGACCTGCGCACCCTGGTGCCCTTCGACGACGAGACGGTCACCCGGGTGGTGCGCTCGATCGGCCGGGCCGTGGTGGTGCACGAGGCCAGCGGCTTCGGCGGCACCGGCGCGGAGATCGCCGCCAGGGTCACCGAGCGCTGCTTCCACCACCTGGCCGCGCCCGTGCTGCGGGTGACCGGCTTCGACATCCCGTACCCGCCGCCGATGCTGGAGCACCACCACCTGCCCGGGGTGGACCGGATCCTGGACGCGGTCGCCCGGCTGCAGTGGGAGGACTGAGGATGATGCCCGTCGTACGGGAGTTCCGGCTGCCCGACCTCGGTGAGGGGCTCACCGGGGCGGAGGTGGTGCGCTGGATGGTCGAGGTGGGCGAGGTGATCGCGGTCGACCAGCCGGTGGTGGAGGTCGAGACGGCCAAGGCCGTGGTGGAGGTGCCCTGCCCGTACGGCGGGGTGGTCACCGCTCGGTACGGTGCGGAGGGCGAGGAGATCGCCGTGGGCGCGCCGTTGGTCACGGTCGCGGTGGCTTCGGCGGGGGGTGGGGCGGAGGACGTGACTGTCGCTGCTTCTGCTCCTTCTGCTTCGGCTGCTTCGTCGGCTGAGGTCGAGCGGCCGTTGGTGGGGTACGGGGTCGCCGAGAGCAGGGGGGCGCGGCGGCGTCGGGTGGGTGCGGCGGCGGTTGCTGCTTCTCCTGCTCCTGCTCCTGCTCCGGTTGCGGTCGCGGCTCCTGCGGCTCCTGCTGAGCCGCTTGCTCCGGTCGTGGTGCCGGTGATCTCGCCGTTGGTGCGGCGGTTGGCCCGGGAGCAGGGGGTCGATCTGACCTCGCTCGCCGGCAGCGGGCCGGACGGGCTGATCATGCGGGTGGACGTCGAGCGGGCGGTCGCCGCCAAGGTCGCCGCTCCGGCGGTCGCCGCGCCCGTGGCGGCAGCGCGGGACGGCGTCGTCCCGCTGCGCGGGCTGCGCAAGGCGGTGGCGGAGAAGCTCAGCCGCAGCCACCGGGAGATCCCCGCCGCGACCTGCTGGGTGGACGCGGACGCCACCGAACTGATGGCGCTGCGGCGGCAGTTGAACGCCACGTCGGGTCCCAAGGTGAGCGTGCTGGCGCTGCTGGCCCGGATCTGCACGGTCGCGCTGGCGCGCTTCCCGGATCTGAACTCCAGTGTGACCGAGGACGGTTCGGGCATCATCCGGCACTCGGCGGTGCACCTGGGCTTCGCCGCGCAGGGCGAACGCGGACTGGTCGTCCCGGTGGTCCGGGACGCGCATGCCCGCAGCACCGAGCAACTCGGTGAGGAGCTGGGCCGGTTGACCGAGTCGGCGCGCAACGGTTCGCTCACCCCGGCCGAACTGACCGGCGGCACCTTCACCTTGAACAACTACGGGGTGTTCGGTGTGGACGGGTCCACCCCGATCCTCAACCACCCCGAGGCGGCGATGCTCGGTGTCGGCCGGATCGTGGCCAAACCCTGGGTGCACGACGGGGAGTTGGCGGTGCGCGAGGTGACGCAGCTGTCGTTCACCTTCGACCACCGGGTCTGCGACGGGGGGACGGCGGGTGGATTCCTGCGCTTCGTGGCGGACTGCGTCGAGCAGCCGGGGATGCTGCTGCGGCAGCTGTGAACCAGCCGTACTGAGCAGGGCGGGGTCGCCCTGGGTGTGCTGCTCGGCACTCAGGGCGACCACCGGTCGAGCGAGAGTAGCGCGTTCCCGGGCCGGGTGTCCGGGCTTCGCGTGATTTGTCGGATGAGCTTTTCGGGCGTGCCACGCTGCCTAGGCGTCAGCAGAGACAAGCCAGGTGGTGGCGCAGGCCGGCCGGAGGCGAAACGATTCTCTTGGGTACTCGAAACGCAGCGGTGAAGTCCCGCAGAAAACTCCTCATCCGCACCGGGCACGGCTCGGCGGGGGCCGCCTCCGTCCCGGGGCTGCCGGAGGCACAGGCGTCCGGACCGGTGGCGGTGCCCGGACCGGTGGCCACCACGGTCGAACCGGTGGCGGTCCCCGAGGCGGAGCCCGTACGGCTGTCGGTGCCGCCGGTGCCGGCGGTTCCGCCGCAGCCCGCCCAACCGCCGGCCGTCCCCGCGCCCAGCTACCCCGAGCCGCCCTCGACCACCGGCACCGCGCCCGCCTTCCGGCCCCTGTTCGCCGACGCGCCCGGCCTCAACTGGTCCGGTGCAGGGGACCGTTGGAGCGTCGCGTGGGCGGCGCAGCCCTCCGCCCCGCAGCCCTCCGCCCCGCAGCTCCCGGCCGCACTCCCCCCGGCGGTCCGCCCGGCCGCGCTCCCGGTCGCCTGCCCGGCCGCGCCCCCGGTCGCCGTTTCGAGCGGCGACGGGCCCGAACTTCCGCTCTCCGCACGGGACATCGAGCTGATCCGGGCCAGCCTCGCCGTCGTCGAGCCGGTCGCCGACCGGGCCACCGCGCACTTCTACGCCCTGCTCTTCCTCCGGCACCCCGAGATCCGCGCGCTCTTCCCCGCCGCCATGGACGTCCAGCGCGACCGGCTGTTCCGTACCCTGCTCGCCACCGCCCGGGGCGCCGAGGACCCGGAGGCGCTGCGCACCCGGATGAGCGCGCTCGGCCGCGGCCACCGCCGCTACGGTGCCCTCACCGGCCACTACGCCCCGGTGGGGGAGTGCCTGGTGCAGGCACTGGCCCGGTACGCGGGCAGCCGCTGGGACGCCGACACCGAACTGGCCTGGCGCCGCGCCTACCGGCTGATCTCCAGCATCATGATCGAGGCCGCCGAGGAGGCCGCCCGCACCTCGCCGCCCTGGTGGCGGGGCGAGGTGGTCCGGCACGAGCGCCGCACCCGGGACGTCGCGGTGCTCACCGTCCGCCCCGACCAGGCCTACCCGTTCCGGGCCGGTCAGTACTGCAGCCTGGAGACGCCCTGGTGGCCACGGGTCTGGCGGCACTACTCCTTCGCCTCCGCGCCCCGCCCGGACGGGCTGCTGACCTTCCACGTCAAGGCCGTCCAGGCGGGCTGGGTGAGCAACGCGCTGGTGCACCGGGCCGCCCCCGGGGACGTGCTGCGGCTGGGCCCGGCGGCCGGTGCGATGACCGTCGACCACTCCGCCGGCGCCGACCTGCTCTGCCTCGGCGGCGGCACCGGCATCGCGCCGATCCGTGCCCTGGTCGAGGAGGCGGCGGAGCACGGCGGGCCCGGCCGCAGCGTCGAGGTGTTCTACGGGGCCCGCCACGCCGCCGAGTTGTACGAGCTGGACGCGCTGCGCGACCTGGCGGCCCGCCTGCCCCGGCTGACCGTACGGCCGGTGCTGTCCGGCACCGGCCCGGCCAACGGCGCGCTGACCGGCGAACTTCCTGAGGTGGTGAGCCGGTTCGGCCCGTGGGACGGCCGGGAGGCGGTGCTCAGCGGGCCGCCCGCGATGGTCCGGCGCGGGATCGGGGTGCTGCTGCGGGCGGGCCTGCCGGCCGAGCGGATCCGGCACGACCTGGTGGGCGAACCGGCCTCCCGGTGATCAGCCGAGATCGGGTGCGAGGAGCGCGCGGATGCCCTCGATGTTGGCCGCCAGGTACGCCCGCAGCCGCGGTGGGACGACGTTCACCGAGGTCACTCCCTCTCGGGTGAACGGCAGCCGGACCACCTGGTACTCGCCGTTCGGGTCCGTCACCTCGGGGCCGTGCCGACGGCTGAGGTCCATGGAAGCGAGCCGGCAGACGAAGAAGTGCTGCACCTTGACCCCGTGCGGGTGCAGCAGGGTGCCGTCGTCGACGGGGGTCCCCCCGGCCGGAGGCTGGGGGAGGGTGTGGCTGATGGTGTCGACGAAGGCTGGCACCACGTCCACGATCTTGCCGCCGAGCTCCTCGTCCACCTCGCGGTGCAACGCCTCGACGACCGTGCGGTCCTCCCGCTCGACCCCGCCGCCCGGGGTGATCCAGTACGGGTGCGGCGCTCCGGGCCGCACCCGCCGGATCAGCACGATCGAGGCCGGGCCGTACGGGTCGTCCGGGTCCAGCTCCAGCAGGATCGCCCGCGCGGTCCGTTTGACCACCGGTCGCGGCGACGGCGTTCGGTTGTCGGGGCCCATGGCGACCTCCGGGGCTGGAGCGTTGTGCGGGAGTCTCCCTCGCCGGGCGGAGGTCGAAACGCCGAATCGGTGATCTTCCTCGTTCACCGGGGGAAAGAGAACATCTTGTCCGCTACGCCCTCAGACGTGGACGATGAGGACCGTACGTGGACCACTCGCCCAAAACCGTCGAAAGCATGTTCGGCCGCAGGCGGAACCCTCAGCCCACCCCGAGGCCGGGCAGGAGAGAGGCACTGGCGCCATGCAGCACAGCACAGTCCAGGGACACCTGGTGATGGACCTCGTGGTCTCGCCCGAGCTGTCCTTCGGCATCGCGGCGGACCTGTCGTACGAGGCCGGGGACCCGTACGCGGTCCGCTTCGCCTTCCACCTGCCCGGCGACGCCCCGGTCACCTGGGTCTTCGCGCGCGAACTGCTGCGGGACGGCCTCAGCGGCCCGTCCGGCGAGGGCGACGTGCGCATCCGCCCGCTCGGCGCGGAGTCCTCGCAGGTCCGGATCGCCCTGCACACACCCAACGGGGAGGCCGTGCTGCACGCCCCGGCCGCGCCGCTGGTCGCCTTCCTGGCGCGCACCGACCGACTGGTGCCGATGGGGCGGGAAGTCGCCGGGCGGGAGCTCGACGCCCACCTCGCGGACATCCTCCGAGGGTGCGGCGCGGGGTGAGCCGACGGGGAACGGCGAAGGGGCCGGTACCCGGTGGACCACCCGGGCACGGGCCCCTTCCGCGCCGTCGTGTGCGACGCCCCGCACGGCGCGGTCAGTCGTCGTCCAGGGCCAGGTGCAGACCCCAGGCGACCAGGCTGATGATCAGTGAACCCACCAGCGCGGCACCGAAGTCGACCACGTGGAAGTCCAGCTCCAGCCTGGTGGACGCCCAGGAGGTGAGCAGCAGCATCAGGGCGTTGATCACGAAGGTGATCAGGCCCAGCGTCAGGATGAACAGCGGGAACGAGAACAGCTTCACCACCGGCTTGATCAGCCAGTTGATGAGGCCGAAGACCACGGCCACGCCGAGCACCGTCAGGGCCTTGTGCGGCCAGTCGGCCTTGCCCTCGGCCAGTTGGATGCCGCTGACGATCCAGGCGGCGATCCAGATGGCCGCCGCGTTGATCAGTGTTTTGATGACGAAACCCTTCATGCCGCCCAAGCCTGGCAGGCGCCCCGCCCCCGGGGGAAGCTCCCGCCGGACGACTTGGTGTTGAATGCCCCTGGTCCGTGCGGTGGACGGGACGGACGTGACGGACGGGACGGGCGGAGGAGGACGGCAGCGGTGAAGGTGTTCCGGCTGGACGAACTGGACGCTGAGCGGGCGGCCAACGACGGTGCGTACCTGCGGTTCCTGCGGGAACCACGGATGTCCGCCGGCCTTTACGCGCTCTCCCCAGGCGACACCGACACCCAGACCGCGCACGACCAGGACGAGATCTACCAGGTGATCAGCGGCCGGGCCGAGCTGACCGTCGGTGCCGAGACCGTGACCGTCGGGCGCGGCAGCGTGGTGTACGTCCCGGCCGGCACCCCGCACCGGTTCCACCGCATCACCGAGGAACTGCGGGTGCTGGTGGTGTTCTCGCCGCCGGAGGACTGAGGGCCCGGGCCGGACCCGTCATAGGGTCGTTCGCATGACCCGTAGCCTCACCGACGAGCTCTGGGCGTCGATCGAGCCGATCTACGCCGAGATCCTCGCCCACCCCTTCATCGGCGGTCTCACCGACGGCACCCTGCCGCGCGGGGCCTTCCGCCACTTCGTCGTCCAGGACTCCCACTACCTGCGCGACTACGCCCGGGCACTCGCCGTCTGCGCCGCCAAGGCGCCCGGCGAGGAGGACGTCCGGGCCTTCGCCGACGACGCGGTCGGCGCGCTGGCCGCGGAGCAGGGCATGCACGCCGAGTTCCTGACCGCCTTCGGCGGCACCGCCGAGGAGGCCGCCGCCGAACCGGTGCTGCCGACCACCCGGGCCTACACCAGCTACCTGCTGGCCACCGTCTACGGCGGGTCCTTCGCCGAGGCGCTCGGCGCGGTGCTGCCCTGCTACTGGATCTACGCCCGGGTCGGCGAGGCGCTGCTCGCCCAGGGCTCCCCCGACCCGCTGTACGCCAAGTGGATCGCCACCTACGGCGACGAGGCCTTCCAGTCCGTGGTGCGCCGGGTGCTGGCGCTCACCGACCGGCTCGGCGAGGAGCTGTCGGCGGCCGAACGTCGCCGGGTGGTCGAGCACTTCAGGACGACGTCGCGCTACGAGTGGATGTTCTGGGACGCCGCCTGGCGCGGGGAGCGCTGGCCGGTCTGACGGCCGCCGCGCCGGGGCCCGCCGTCCGGGGGTGTTCGGACGGCGGGCCCTGACGCGGTTCGCTCAGCTGGTGGTGAAGTAGCCGGTCAGGTCGGTGATGACGTCCACCGGGCCGCCGTGGTTGTGGATCGAGTAGGTGCCGTCCGCGGCCACTCCGGTGGTCGCGGAGTTGGCGACGGTCAGGCCGGGGTCGACGTTGAGGGTGGAGGTGTCGGGGACGGTGCTCCCGCCCGGGAAGACCGTGAGGTGCCCGGGGGCGGAGACATCGGTGACGGTCGTGTTGGCCTCGACCGCGGTGACGTCCGGGGTGGAGCCGTCCGACGCGACCGCCGGGACCCGCTCGGTCGAGTACGCCGCCAGCGGCGACCCGGTGACGCGGGTGTCGGAGGTCCGGACGGGCGTCTTGAGGGCGCGGAACAGGCTGGTGCCCGAGGGGCCGTAGTAGCCGACGAGGTCGACGATCACGTCGACCGAGCCGACGTGGTTGTAGATGTCGACCGTCCCGTTGGCGCCGACCGGTACCACCACCTGGTTCGGAACCGTCCGGCCCGCAGCGAAGTTGACGTCGGAGCCCTGGTACGGGCGGCCCGCCGGCCCGTCCGGGTAGACGGTCAGGAAGCTGTCCGCGGTGGGGTCGGTGGCCGTGACGTTGAGGACCACCGCGCGGGCGTCGGCCGTGCCCAGCTCGGGCTCGGCGACCTTGATCGTCCGGACCGATCCGTAGCCGAGCGGGCCGGTGCCGTCGGTGCGGCTGTCGGCGAGGCGGGTCGGGGTCAGCGCGGTGTGCCGGTCGGTGGCGGCCGGGCGGTAGTAGCCGACGACGTCGAGGATCACGTCGGTGGTCCCGGCACTGTTGAAGACGGTGACGGTCGGGTCGGTGCCAGGGGTGACCGCGACCGTGACCAGGTTGGAGACCGTCCGGCCCGGCGCGAAGTCGAGGCTGGAGGTGGCCGGGAGGCTGCCGGGCGCCCCCGGGGCGGCGCTGAGCGAGAGGTAGCCGTTCGCGGTCGGATCGGTCGCGGTCACGTTGACCACCACGGCCGTGGCGTCGGCGGGCACCACCGGGTAGGTGGTGGGCGGCATGTGCGAGCTGAAGGCGACGAGCGGGGTCGTGTAGTACTCCTGGGCGGCGAGCGGGCGGGAAGTGCCGTTCGGGACGGTGTACGGGTCGCGGGTGTCCAGGACTCGGGTCGGGCTCATTCCGACGAAGCCGCCGGCGGCGGTGACGTCGTCGGCCCAGGCCGTCGACGCGGCCGGGGCGGCGAGGGCCGGGGCGGCGGTCAGGGTCGGGCCGCTCAGGCTGAGGGCGGTGAGGACGGTCAGGGTGGTGGCGCTGCGAACACGCATGTCTGGTCCCCCTGGTAAGGCTGTCGTACAGGGCTGTTCCGGAGAGTCCGGTACCTGTTGGACACCTGGGCCCGGGCTGGGTTGTAGTGCCGGCGGAAGGTTTTTCGGGGATCTCCCCGGGGGTCGGGATCGGGGTGATCTCGGGGTTCTCTCCGGGCCGTTGGCCCTCGTACCGCCGCTCGTGCCCCCGTACGATCGAAGCATCGAAAGCAAGCGGGATGCGGCACCGGACGGCAGCCGGCCCGAGGGGAGAAGAGGAACCGACATGGCTGAGCTCTGGAAGTCGCTGCCCTCCTGGGTGCGCAACATCGTCATCCCGGTGCTGGTCCTGGTGCTGGCCTGGAACATCATCGCCTTCGTGTTCGGCGTGGTCGGCGCCCTGCTGAGCATCGTGATCAAGCTGCTGGTGGTCGTCGGCATCGCGGCGGCCGTGGTGATCCTGGTGAAGAAGGCCGCCAAGAGCTGACCCCGCTCCGCCCGCCGCGCGGAGCACCTCCGGAGGCCCGGCACCCCGTCCGCGGGGGCCGGGCCTCGGCCTTCGCACCGACTTCGCGTGGCGGCTCCGTTCGGGGACCGTCTGGACCTGCGGCGATCGGCTCGCTACCGTGTTGGCGTCATGTGCAGGCAACACCGCCTGCGACGCGGGAGCTCGGAGCACCGGGCTGAGAGGGCGCTGACCGGGACGTCGACGGACGGACCGACGGCTGCGTCGACCGCAGGAACCTGGACCGGGTAATGCCGGCGTAGGGAGTAGAGGTCAGATGACCACGTTCGAAGCACAGCCGCAGTCTGCCCAGAGCGCCCCCAGCAGCGAGCGCACCGGCTATCCCACGCCGGCCTGGCGCAAGGCGTACCGCGACGGATCCCGCCCCGACCTGCGGGTCCCGTACCGCGAGGTGCAGCTCACCAACGGCCGGACCGTCCCGCTGTACGACACCTCCGGCCCGTACACCGACCCCGGCTACGAGCCCGACGTGCGGCGCGGCCTGCCCGCCCTGCGCGACCCCTGGATCCGCCAGCGCGGGGACGTCGAGGAGTACGACGGCCGCGAGGCGCGCCCCGAGGACGACGGGATCAAGCACACCTCGCCGCGCGGCGGCAACCTGCGCAACCTGGACGCCGTCTTCCCCGGCCGCCCGCGCCGCCCGCTGCGCGGCCGCGGTGGCGCCGCCGTCACTCAACTCGCTTACGCCAAGCGCGGTGTGGTGACGCCGGAGATGGAGTTCGTGGCGCTGCGCGAAGGCCTGGAGCCCGAGTTCGTGCGCGCGGAGGTGGCCCGCGGCCGGGCCGTCATCCCGGTCAACGTGAACCACCCCGAGGTGGAACCGGCCGTCATCGGCACCAACTTCCTGGTGAAGATCAACGCCAACATCGGCAACTCCGCCGTCACCTCCTCGATCGAGGAGGAGGTGGAGAAGATGACCTGGGCCACCCGCTGGGGCGCCGACACCGTCATGGACCTCTCCACCGGCCGCAACATCCACACCACCCGCGAGTGGATCCTGCGCAACTCCCCCGTGCCGATCGGCACCGTGCCGCTGTACCAGGCCCTGGAGAAGGTCGACGGCAAGGCCGAGGAGCTGAGCTGGGAGGTCTACCGGGACACCGTCATCGAGCAGTGCGAGCAGGGCGTCGACTACATGACCGTCCACGCCGGCGTGCTGCTGCGGTACGTCCCGCTGACCGCGCGCCGCAAGACCGGCATCGTCTCGCGCGGCGGCTCCATCATGGCCGCGTGGTGCCTGGCGCACCACCAGGAGAACTTCCTCTACACCAACTTCGAGGAACTCTGCTCCATCCTGGCCTCCTACGACGTCACCTTCTCGCTGGGTGACGGCCTGCGCCCGGGCTCCATCGCGGACGCCAACGACGAGGCGCAGTTCGCCGAGCTCCAGACCCTCGGCGAGCTCGGCCGGATCGCCCGCGAGCACGACGTCCAGGTGATGATCGAGGGCCCGGGCCACGTCCCGATGAACAAGATCAAGGAGAACATGGATCTCCAGAAGGAGATCTGCGACGAGGCGCCGTTCTACACCCTCGGCCCCCTCACCACCGACGTCGCCCCCGGCTACGACCACATCACCTCGGGCATCGGCGCCGCGATGATCGCCTGGTGGGGCACCGCGATGCTCTGCTACGTCACGCCCAAGGAGCACCTGGGCCTGCCCAACCGGGACGACGTCAAGACCGGCGTGATCACCTACAAGATCGCCGCCCACGCCGCCGACCTCGCCAAGGGCCACCCCGGCGCCCAGGCCTGGGACGACGCCCTCTCCGACGCCCGCTTCGAGTTCCGCTGGGAGGACCAGTTCAACCTGGCCCTCGACCCGGAGACCGCCCGTGACTTCCACGACGAGACCCTCCCCGCCGAACCCGCCAAGACGGCCCACTTCTGCTCGATGTGCGGCCCGAAGTTCTGCTCGATGAAGATCAGCAAAAGCATCACAGAGCTGTACGGCGACAAGTCCGTGAACACCGAGTACGACGCCGAAGCCCTGGCTGGCATGCAGGCCAAGTCCGAGGAGTTCGCCGAGCAGGGCAACCGGGTCTATCTCCCGCTCGCCGACTGACGCCACTGCCCACGGGGTCAGGTGCTGGGGAGCGAAAGGGCTCCCCAGCACCTGGCCTAGCCTGATCATTCGGCACTCTGGATGATCAGCATGGGGCGGTGGGTGTGAGTACGGGGACCGTGAAGCCGGACAGCGAGCGGGCGCAGTGGACGGCTGAGCCTTATGTCGGGGTGGGGCCGCTGAGGTTCGGGATGAGTCCCGAGCAGGTGTCCGGCGCCCTCGGCGGCGTTGTGGCGAGCCTCCAGGAGAGGATTCCGTGGGGCAACACGATCACCGCCATCGACGGGTACACCGGGTTGGGCTTGCGGGCCTACTTCGCGGATTGTGCGCGGCTGGCCGGCGTCTCGGTTGATGCCCTCTGTGGGCCTCAGGTCCGGGTGGCGGGCATGCCGGTGGTCGGGCACGCTCCATCTGAGGTGGAGCAGTGGATCATCGAGCGGGCAGAGCGGCGTGAGCCGTTCACGGAACTGTTCTACATGCCCGCCGGCGATCCCGGCTCGCAGACCCTCGGGCTGGTGGCGTGCTCCCAGCGGGCGGGAGACATCCTCCTCACGAGGCCGGTGTTCCTGGCCGCCGAATGGGATGACGATGCCTACCACCGTCTGCCGTCGTCCGAGTGGTCGGCCTTCTGAGGTCGCCCCTCACATCCGTTCCAGCCGGTGAATGTGGCGGTTTCGGGCCGAAGTTGACGTCGATGAAGATCAGCAAATCCATCAATGAGAAATTCGGCAACGGCGCCTCCTCCCCGGAGTACGACGAGGAGGCCGTCGAGGGCATGAAGGCCATGTCCGAGGAGTTCAAGGCCCAGGGCAACAAGGTCTACCTGCCGATGGCCGACTGACGCGGGACTGACGACGACGCTGTCCCGCAATGCCGAAGAGGCCGTCGCGGGGCAGCGTCTCGTCGGCTGCCGGTAGCGTGGTGCTGGGCCATACCTCAGGAGGACAGATGAACCCCGAGCACCTCGCCTTGATCGAGGAGTTCCGCAGGTCAGCTCCGGCGAACTTCAAGATCGAGTTCTCTGGTGACATCGTCATCATGCAGGCGTCGCCCTCGGCGATCCACGAGCGGAACCTCTCCGTTGTGCGCCGACAGTTCGAGGCGCACGCTCCGGCCGGATACCTCTCCACGGGGAACATGGATCTGGCCTCGCCTCAGGTCTCGAAGCTGCGAAACCCCGACCTCACGTATCTCCCCGAAGATGCCATGACGAGCACGGAGAACAAGGTCCCGGCCGAGCTGGCCCTGATCGCGGTTGAGATCGTCTCGCCGTCGAACCCGGAGAACGATTGGGTCGGCAAGCTCCGTGACTATCCGCTGATGCAGATTCCGCTCTACCTGTTGGTGGACGCCGCGCAGAAGACCGTCACGCTCTTCAGTGAGCCCGAGGCCGGTCGCTATCGCATGAGGGAGGATGCCGATTTCGGGGAGGCCATCCACATCCCCGAGCCGTTCGGCTTCACCCTCGACACCACGGTTCTGCTCCCGTACTGACGGTCCAGCCTGGTCCGGTGGCCGCGCCGGCGTGGTTGGCCGGCGTGAATGTGCTGGTTCCGGGTTGAAGCTCTGCTCGATGGAGATCAGCAAAAGCATCACAGAGCTGTACGGCGACAAGGCGGTCGTGACCAGCGACGTTGACGCCGAGGCGCTGGAAGGCATGAAGGTGAAGTCCGAGGAGTTCAAGGCCCAGGGCAACCTGCTCCACCTCCCGCTCGCCGACTGATGCGCGCTGAGCGCCGTCCCGAAAATCTTCTCGACTTCGGGGCGGCGCTCAGTCGTCTCGTCATCGGGGTCGGGGCGGTGTGCGTGCCGGTTCACGCTTGGGCGTCGTCGAGGCTTCCAGTGTGCGGCGGATGACCGCCGAGCCGTGTTCGACGAACTCGGCGATCGGCGCGGCGAGAGTGTCGGGGAGGACATCGGTGTGCCACACGAATCTCGTCCGGCCTTCGGCTTCCGGAAGGGCCTGCATGGAGGCGTGGTGGTGGGACGGATGGAGGCTCCCACCGACGACGGTGTAGGCGACCCGCTTCGTCTCGTGATCGAGGTCGACGAGTCTTTCGAGGACGATCGTGCCGTCGGCGAACGTCACGGTGCGGGTGTCCGAGCTCAGGCGGGTGTCGATGACGAACCCCGGCGCAAGCCGCTCGTGCACCGCGCCGTAGTCGCTGAGCACAGCCCATACCGCTTCGGGAAGGGCGTCGATGACGAATTCCTTGTGGACGGAGGCCATTGGCGATCAACTCCCGGTCAGGCCGAAGTGAGGCAGAACAGGTGTCCTTCGGGGTCAGCCAGAACGGTCCACTGGTCCTCCCCGGGCTGGAACTCGGGCTTGGTCGCTCCCGCCGAGAGCAGTTCCTTGACCGTTGCCTCCGGGTCGGAGGCCTTGAAGTCGAGGTGGGCGTGCTTGGCGCTGTCGGGCCAGCCCGGCCCCCTGTAGCCGGCAACCCGCTGGAAGGCCAGCCGGATCGGGCCCTGGCCCAGGTAGACGAAGTCGTCGTCGGCCTGCGCGACGTCCCAGCCGGTGACCTTCCGGTAGAACTCGGCGAGGGCCCGGGGATCGGCACTGTCGATGGTGATCGCGGTGAGCTCCGCGTGGACGGCCATTGATGGCTCCCTTCGTGTCATCAGGTGACCTCAAGCATCCGGGGCGATGGCACCGACGGTCTTGAAGATCCTTGCGGGCCGTTCTGTCGTACCCGGCGCGTACTGTCCGGAGCATGCTGTCCGCGTCGACCCTTGCTGCCCGGCCTGAGTTCACCGTGGCGGCCGTTGGCTGCCGGTCGGACCACACCCGATGGTCGGAGCCGGAGGCCCGCGACGATCACCGCTTGGTGCTGGTACGACGTGGCAGGTTTCGGCGGTGGGCCGACGGAACCGATGCCGATCTGGACCCGACCATGGCGTACCTCGGCGTGCCGGGCGAGGAAGAGCGCTTCGCGCACCCGGCTGGGGGCGACGTCTGCACGTCGGTCAGCTTCAAGCCGTCCCTCCTGGGACGTCCGCTGGCTGCGGCGACGGTGTACGTGGATGCGCGCGTCGATCTCGCCCACCGTCGCCTGTTGGGCGCCACAGGAACCGACGACCTCGACTATGCGCTGACGGAGGAGCTGCTTCGCCTTGTCGCGGCGGCGGCCGGCGGGCTGCCCTTACGTCCGGTGTCGGCCGATCGGACTCTGGCCGCTGCGGCGCGTCAGGCGATCACCGAAGGGGCTTCGGAGGCCGCAGGACTCTGCTCACTGGCCGCGCTGTTGAAAGTGTCGCCCTACCGACTGAGCCGGGTGTTCTCGCGAGAGACGGGCGTCTCGCTGACCCGCTACCGCAACCGCGTGCGCGTCTCCCAGGCCATGGACCAACTCGCCGAGGGCGAAGCAAGTCTCGCCGACCTGGCCGCACGGCTTGGCTTCGCCGACCAGGCTCATCTGACCCGCACCGTCCGCGAGCACGTGGGGCACACTCCCACCGTGTTGCGCCGACTGCTTGCCCCCGGTTCGCGTGCGTCGCGGGCGGCCAGGAGCCGATCGGATGTGCTGGTTCCGGGCTGAAGTTGTCCTCGATGAAGATCAGCAAATCCATCAATGAGAAATTCGGCAACGGCGCCTCCTCCCCGGAGTACGACGAGGAGGCCGTCGAGGGCATGCAGGCCATGTCCGAGGAGTTCAAGGCCCCAGGGCAACAAGGTCTACCTGCCGATGGCGGACTGACGCCCGCACCCGGAGTGCCGCCCCGATCGCTTCGGGGCGGCACTCTCGCGTGCTCGCCCGCTCACCGCAGGGCGCCGGGGCCGGGCAATTCGCGCTGGGTTCGCAGCGGTGAGAAGAAGACCGGTACCCAGACCGTGGCAAGTCCTGCCGCAGCGACCCACAGGACGGTGCGAACGGAGGCGAGTTCACCAAGCAGGCCGGCCAGGGCCCCACCGAGCGCGAGGGAGCCGGTCAGCAGGACCCGCATGGTGGCGTTCATCCGGCCGAGCAAGTGGTCCGGTGTCACGCTCTGGCGGAAGCTGACCTTGATCACGTTGTCGATGCCGACCTTGCAGGTGGTGATCAGCCAGGCCGCAGCCGCGAGCCAGAGTGCCGGGCCGCGATCGGCCAGCGCCAGTAGGACACCGAACGGCGCGACGGCCAGGCCCATCAGCCCACAGCACCCGCCCGGCGCCGAGCCGGCGGGCCAGCCAGCGGGCCGAGACCGATCCGACGAACACCCCGAGGCCGCCGACTGCGAAGAACAGACCGATGACGCCGTCGGAGAGGCCGAGTTCACGGGCGAACAGCACCGGCAGCATGGTTTGGCACAGTTGGATCGACAGGTTGGTGCATGCTCCGGCGAGGGCGACGGCCCGCAGGGTCGGATGGCCGAATACGAAGCGCAGTCCTTCGCGGATCTCGCCACTGAGGCGTGTGTCGTGCCGGTGCTGCGGCCGCGGCTCCGCCTGGCGGATACGCCGCAGGAGGGCTGCCGACCACAGGTAGCTGACCGCGTCGACCACGATCGCAGCCGGGGCGGACAACAGCGCCATCAGGAAGCCGCCCGCGCTGCGCCCGCCGATCTGGGTGAGGGCGTCCACGGTCACCAGGTGGGCGTTGGCCTGGGTGAGCTGGTCCCGGCCGACCAGTTCGGGTAGTTGGCTCAGTGTGGCCACGTCGAAGAAGACCGTGGCCGCGCCCGCGAGCAGGACCACCAGGTAGAGCTGTTGGATCGTCAGACAGCCGAGCAGCCAGGCGGCCGGCACAGACCCGAAGAGCACGGCCCTGAACAGGTCCGCCGCGATCATCACCGGTCGCTTCCGGATCCGGTCCACCCACGCTCCGGCCGGAAGGCCGATCAGCAGGAAGGCGAGGGTGCTCAACGTTGCCAGGATGCCGACCTGCCCGGCTGAGCTGTGCAGGGCCATGACGGCGGTCAGCGGTATCGCCAGGGAGCTCACTGCGGTGCCGAGCTTGCTTACTGCGGTGGCGCCGACGAGCAGGCGGAAACCAGGGTTGCGAAGGGCCGAGGGATGCGGATCGAGGGTGGGCGCTGTGCCCGGACCGTGGGCGAGATCAGTGCTGGTCATGGAGCGAGGTTCCTGCCGTGCCGGGCCGGTCGGCGAGGAATTTAGGCTGTACTGAATCCTGACCCGTCGGCCGCGAGGTCCTCCGCCGCAGAAGGGCTGCACCGTGCTGGACATGGCGTTCTCCGTCCGCGACCTGGCCCGCACGAGGTTCGCCCTGTCGCCGCTGTGGGAGGTGGTCGCCAGTGTCAGGGTGTTGAAGCGCCCGGCCGAGCACCCGCTGTACCGCTCATGGAGTGACGAGGTCCGTCGCCGGTTGGCCGCCTCGGGGCTGGACTGGCGTCTGCTCGCCGATCTGGTCCCGGAACCGCCCCGCGCGATACCGGTCTTCGTGGCGCCGCCACCGACAACCTCGGTCGCCGATCTGGGACTTGAGCTGACCGTGCTGCGCGCGACGCCGTCCGATCAGGTGCGCTCCGGCCTCAGCGGCCCGCGCGCGCCGCGTTCCGAGCGGATCGATCGGCTGCGCAACGATCCGCGCCGTGGTCTCGCGGAGCTCGCCGAACTCGTGGCGGCCTACTGGGAGATCGCCCTCGCGCCGTACTGGCCCCGGATGCGCTCACTCCTGGAGGGTGACGTGCTGCACCGGGCCAGGTTGTTCGCCGAGCACGGAGCGGACCAGTTGCTGGGCGACCTGGGGTCCGGCGTGACCTGGGACGAGGACACCCTGTACGTCGGGCACCACTATGCCCATGGCAGTCGGCAACTCGGCGGGCGCGGTCTGTTGCTGGTTCCGTCGGTGTTCGTCTGGCCCCGGGTCTTTTCCGTCATCACCCCGAACTGGCAACCCACCTTGCGCTATCCACCACGCGGCGTGGCCACGCTCTGGGAACGGCGGTCCGCCCTCCCGCAGGCTCTGGCAGCCGTCATCGGCCGGTCCCGGGCCCGCCTGCTGGCCGAACTCGACACGCCCGCCCCGACGATCGACCTGGCCCGCCGCACAGGGATCACCACCGGCGGAGTCTCCCAACACCTGACCGCCCTCCGCGCCGCCGGCCTGGTCGACGCCCACCGCAGCGGCCGGTACGTGCTGTACGTCCGCACCGGGGCGGCGGAAGTCCTGCTCGCCGCTGCGGATGCACGGCATGACGAGACGGATGTGCTGCCTTCAGGCTGAAACTCTGCTCGATGAAGATCTCCCAGGAGATCCGCGACGAGCACGGCGACGGCTCCACGGCCGTCTCCGGCGACTTCGACGCCGAGGCCCTGGCCGGCATGGCCGAGAAGTCCGCCGAGTTCGCCGCCCAGGGCAACCGGGTCTACCTCCCGCTGGCCGACTGACCTCGGAGAGGCTGTGGGGGGGGGGGCGGGCCCCCCGCCCCCCCCCCCCCCCCGGGGGCCCCGGGGGGGGGGGGGGGGCCCGGGGGGGGGGGCCCCCCCCCCCCCCCCCCCCGGGGGGGGGGGCCCGG